>CAVEFV010000066.1:0-10993 GCA_963615025.1 Firmicutes bacterium CAG:95
TAAACCCAATTAACCCTTTCAACCAATTAAACCACGCATAAACACATAAACTCCTCAACTCATCAACTCATCAACTAAAAAACTGCTCTCAACCCTCAACCCTCAACCCTCAACTAACCCACCACTTCCTCCCCTGCCAATATGGCACATACACCTGCACACTGGCAGTAAATGGCAGTATATCTCGATTTGGCACAGAATATGCCCTCCAACATCCGTGAGGCGTTAGGAATACGACGCACAAACAACAGAACTTAATTCAAATAACGAATATGACACAAATCAAACCACTGGCTGATAGGGTTTTAGTAAAACCGGCAGCCGCAGAAGAAAAAACAATCGGAGGTATCATCATACCGGATAGTGCGAAAGAAAAACCACTCAAAGGCGAAGTAATTGCCGTCGGACACGGTACCAAAGATGAAGAAATGCACTTGAAGCAGGGAGACACTGTTCTCTATGGAAAATACGCCGGAACAGAGTTGGAACTCGAAGGGCAAACCTACCTCATCATGAGACAGAGCGATGTACTGGCTGTCATCGCTTAAACAATCGTATAACAATGTAATTTTTTCAAACTATGGCTAAAGAAATAATATTCAACGCAGACGCAAGAGAACAACTGAAAAAAGGCGTTGACCAACTATCAGACGCAGTAAAAGTAACACTCGGACCTAAGGGACGAAATGTAGTGATAGAAAAGAAATATGGCGCACCCCAAATAACCAAGGACGGTGTCACTGTTGCTAAGGAAATCGAACTGGAAAACCCGCAAGAGAACCTTGGCGCACAACTCGTCAAAGAAGTAGCCTCCAAGACAGGAGACCAGGCAGGAGACGGTACCACCACCGCTACAGTCCTTACGCAGGCTATAGTCAGTGTCGGACTGAAGAATGTGGCGGCAGGAGCCAACCCTATGGATCTGAAGAGAGGTATCGATAAGGCTGTCAATAAAGTAGTAGAGTCTATCAAAGCACAAGCCGAAGTAGTGGGCGACAACTACGATAAGATTGAGCAAGTTGCTACCATATCGGCAAACAACGACTCCGCTATTGGAAAACTCATAGCAGACGCTATGCGCAAAGTTTCAAAGGACGGTGTAATAACCATCGAAGAAGCCAAAGGTACCGATACTACCATTGATGTAGTAGAGGGTATGCAATTCGATCGCGGATACATATCTCCTTACTTCGTTACAAACACCGAGACTATGGAAGTCGAAATGGATAAACCATATATCCTCATCCACGATAAAAAAATCAGTAACCTGAAGGAGCTCCTTCCCGTTTTGGAACCTGCAGTACAGTCAGGACGACCATTGCTTATCATCGCAGAGGATGTCGATTCTGAAGCACTCACAACATTAGTAGTCAACCGACTGCGCGCACAACTCAAAATATGTGCCGTAAAGGCTCCCGGATTTGGTGACCGTCGCAAGGAAATGCTTGAGGACATCGCAATTCTTACAGGAGGTACCGTTATCTCCGAAGAGAAAGGTATCAAACTCGAGGCTGCTACATTGGATATGCTCGGCACAGCCGACAAAGTAACCGTCAACAAAGATAACACCATCATTGTAAACGGTGCAGGTAGTAAAGAAGCCATCCAGGCAAGAGTACAGCAGATTAAAGCACAGGTACAAAATACCAAATCCACCTATGATAAAGAGAAACTCCAAGAGCGTTTGGCTAAACTGTCAGGTGGTGTCGCTGTATTGTATGTCGGAGCAGTAAGCGAAGTGGAAATGAAAGAGAAGAAAGACCGTGTTGATGATGCTCTTTCTGCTACCCGTGCTGCAATCGAAGAAGGTATCGTACCTGGTGGTGGAGTTGCCTACATCCGTGCCCAAGAAGCATTGGAAGGATTACACGGTGATAACGAAGACGAACAGACAGGTATCGAGATTATACGCCGTGCCATCGAAGAACCACTCCGCCAGATAGTATTCAACGCAGGTAAAGAGGGTGCTGTAGTAGTCGACAAGGTTCGTCAGGGAAAAGGTGACTTTGGCTACAACGCTCGAACTGGAGTTTACGAAGATATGAAAACGGCCGGTGTAGTTGACCCTGCCAAAGTAACACGCGTTGCACTGGAGAACGCTGCAAGTATTGCAGGTATGTTCCTTACAACAGAATGTGTCATCACCGACATCAAAGAAAACAAACCCGAAATGCCGGCAATGAACCCTGGTATGGGAGGGATGATGTAAACCGTCAAACAACCAACGAAAAGAGAGAGAGTTTTCTGTAACTCTCTCTCTTTTTTTGTCCCACACGGCATAAATGGAAAAAGGAATAATATTTCAGCCATTTAGACCAATTTGACACACCTAATGGCAAGTGTTTTGCATAGATAACGACGGATTTTAGCACTGACAATGTTGTAAGGACTAAAACACAATACGCATAGAAAGAATATAAAAGAATATCATAATGAAAAAGCAATTAGTACTATTCGCTATGGCATGTGTCCTGCTGACATCATGCTCCGATACCGCAGAAATTCGTGATGCGAAGGGCGGTTATCGTTTCAAGACAACAGGTAAGGTAACACTGCAAGTACCCGACGAAAAAAATCACAAGGCTACTGTTTCTACCGTCGTTAATCTTGCCAACGAGTCAGGTTCCTTCGAACTGGTTAGTCTCAAAGACGGAGATAAAGTACTCCTCACATTCGACCAACTCAATGGAGATGTTTACCATACAAACGGCATACTCTCAGGTGACGAATTGACATTTGAAGCATTCAACCGTACACTCAATCTCCCTATAGTAACGGAATACTCCGATACCATACACATACATCCCCTGATAGGTACAGTACGCGACTCAATCATAACATACACCAAGACCCGTAACGAAATGTTCGATATAACGGTCTCAGGCAATGCCAAGACCTATGAAAATAACATCATCTTCAATCTCACCTACAAGGGCGAATCACAAGAGGATAAACAGCGTACCATCGAAGGAAGCGATATACAAATGCTCTGCAAGAAGAATTAAACATGAAACGAACGCTTTTGTATATAGGGTTCTTGCTTACATCGCTATCCCTGCACGCTGAAGTTATTCAAATGCTGACTTTGGACGATTGTCGTGCCTATGCACTGAAAGCATCGTCAGAACAAGCAAGCAACGAACTGCGTACAGCGGCAACTCTGAACAGAAAGGCGGCATTGGCGGCTATGTTCCCTAAGATAAACGCAAATGCAGCCTATACTTGGAATTCAAGGCATGCTGTACTCTTACCCAACCAAATGGACTTTTCCTTTGGTACGGCTACAGTGGGTAAAGATGGATCTGCTTCATTCCAATGGAGCGAACAATCGGCAATGAACCAACTCACATTGCAGGCACAACAACTTCCCGATGTGGGTTCACAGATGATGACTATTCAGAACGAATCAGGTCAAATGCTCGCAGATGCTTATCAGCAGATATATCAGGCACTCGACTTGGATTTGACTCACCTGTTCATAGGGCAGGTTTGTGTTACACAGCCTGTATATGTAGGCGGAAGACTACGAGAGTTGTATCGTATTGCCAAAGCCGCAGAACAATCGGTAAATATCGAAGCCGATAGCAAGCGTGACGACATCATTGTATCGGTAGATGAAGCATATTGGCGTGTCATCTCTGTACAAAAGAAACAGGAATTGGCAACCAAGTACTACCAACTCCTGACTACACTCGAAAGCAATGTCACTACATTGGTTGAGGAAGGAATGGCAACCTGGTCCGATTTGTTGAAGGTAAAACAAAAGAGAGGAGAAGCCGAGTTAAAGAAACTGCAAGCCGACAACGGATTAGTGTTGAGTAAAATGGCACTATGCCAAATATGTGGCTTCCCATTGAATCAGGATATCTGTCTTGATGATTCGTATATGGGAGAAATTGTGCTGCATGATACGATTGCCGATTATGCATCGGTGGTGGAATCCCGCTCCGAGATACAACTGTTGGAACAGGCACAAAAGATAGCCGAGAGTAATGCTAAGATAATGGCTGCCGGATTGCAACCGAATATAATGGCATCTGCTAACTATATCTACACGAATCCGAATGCTGAAAATGGCTTTAGCAACGATTGGCACGGACACGGATTTTTCTCTGTCGGAGTTGTGATGAATGTCCCTATAGCACATGCCGATGACATATTGCGTCTCAAGGCTGCCAAGCACGAAGCCAAAGCAGTGGCACTTAAAACACAAGACGCTCGGGAGATGTTGCAGTTACAGATAACACAGGCGAATCAAAAGGTGCTGGAGGCCAACCAAAAAGTTGCAATGACCGAACTGGGTGTACGAAACGCCGAAGAAGTATTACGCTTTGCACAAGAGGCGTTCAATGCAGGAATGGCTACGGCTACCGACTTGATGCAGGCACAAACGGCTTGGCTTTCCGCTTCATCCGATAAAATTGATGCTGACATAGAAGCACAAGTCTGTGAAACATACTTCAAGAAATATACGGGAACACTAAGATATTGATTTGAAATAATTATGAAGAAAGAAAAGAAAGGCAGCCTCCTGTTAGGCTTGGCCGCAATGCTGATAGTAGTTGTAATTGTCGCCCTCGTAGGTGTATTCGCTTTGCAACCGGAGGAGATACTCATTACAGGAGAAGCAGAAGCCACCGAGTATCGTGTATCAGGTAAGGTACCAGGTCGAATCGAGATGTATTTGGCAGAAGAGGGAGATAGGGTGAAGAAAGGAGATACTTTGGTGGTTATTTATTCTCCCGAAGTAGAGGCGAAGATGGCACAAGCATTGGCTGCTCGTGCTGCAGCAGAGGCTATAAACCAAAAGGCACAGAATGGAGCACAACGGGAACAGATTACCGGTGCTTATGAGTTATGGCAAAAAGCGAAAGCAGGAGAAGAGATCTACCGCAAGAGTTACCAGCGTGTTAAAAGTCTGTACGAGAAAGGGGTGGTAAGCGCACAAAAAAGAGATGAAGTAGAAGCGCAATACAAGGCTGCTATAGCCACTACCAAAGCGGCAAAGAGTCAATATGATATGGCAATTGCAGGCGCACGCGATGAAGATAAGGCCGCTGCTGCAGCACAAGTCGCACGAGTTGACGGGATAATACAAGAGGTAGAGGCTGCTGCTGCCGAACGCTACCTGTTGTCCCCTATAGATGGTGAAGTGTCGGAGCGTTTCCCTAAAACAGGAGAATTGGTAGGGCAGGGTAGTCCGGTTATGGCTATTATCGATTTGGATGATATGTGGTTCACTTTCTCTGTACGCGAGGATATGTTGCAAGGTATTACTCCGGGTACGCATCTAAGTGTGCGTATCCCTGCTTTGGGAGAGAACACTTACGATGTGGTGGTTACATATATCAAGGCTATGGGTTCGTATGCTACATGGCGTAGTACGCAGGCTAACGGGCAATACGATGTTCGTACCTTTGATGTAAAAGCAAAGCCCACAACTTATATACAGAACCTTCGTCCGGGTATGACCGCTATTGTGGTGAAGTAATAGGTATTGATGAAGCAAGAAGCGTTGGTTATGCGTCCTTTTTTCTCTTCTGTATGGCATGTGATGCGACGAGAGTTGAGTCGTATGTTTGTGCGTCCGCTTTATATATTCGCTTCTATAGGCGTGATGTTGCTTTCCACCTTCTTCTTTCTGACGATTATGTTGGGAGGTAGTCCCGAGAATATGCCTGTGGCAGTAGTAGATAAGGATATGACTACTATATCGAGGCGTCTGTGTCATGAGATGGAAGCCACCTCTGCAGTCGATATTATTCTTGTTACTACCGATTTTGCCGAAGCACGCCGTTCTATGCAACGGGGGGAGGTGTTTGGTATATTGGTTATACCTGACCGCTTCTATTCAGATTTAGTCGCTTTCAAACGCCCGCAGTTGGAGTTTTATACTAACAATGCATATACGGTTGGGGCTAATACTGCCTACAAACAACTGCTAACGATGTGTAATCTTACCTCCGGTGCTTTTCAGCGGGAGGTATTACGCAAGAAGGGACTACCTGACGACTTGATAATGAAGCGTATTCAACCTGTTACGATTGAAGCACATTTTATTGCTAATCCATGGAGCAATTATGCAGTATATTTGGTCTCTACTATCTTACCCGGTATTCTTGCGTTGGTGGTACTGATGCTTACCATATTTGCTATCGGTTTCGAACTGAAATGCCGTACCTGTCATGAGTGGTTGCGTGCTGCAGGGGGGAATTATACTATTGCGATGATAGGGAAGTTGATACCCTATACCATTATCTACATTGTTCTTGGTATCGGCTGTCAGTTGATATTGTTCAAGTTTATGCACTTCCCTGTAAATGGCTCTCTAACCCGACTGTTGCTCTCAATGATATTGCTTGTCTTTGCTATGGAGTCGATGGCTATATGCATCATTGGTGCATTACCCACCCTTCGTGATGCAGTGTCTATTGGTGCGCTCTATGGTATGCTCGGCTTCTCACTTTCGGGCTTTACATATCCTGTGATGAATATGCTGCCACCCATTCAGGCTTGGACCTATCTTGTACCATTGCGCTATTATTATCGTATCTATGTGAATGAAGCCTTGATGGCTGCACCTGTGAGTAACTCTATTCCGTTGTGTCTAGGACTATGTTGCTTCTTCATTATGCCGCTAATCGTTTCTCCGCGCTTGTATAAGGCTATGTTGTTCCAAAACTATCCGCTCAAGTAATACAGATTATGATATACCGTTTTTTCTATACTCAATGGCTTAAAATTAAAGAGGCGGGGTTTGTCTTTGTCGATGAACTGCGCCGTATATTTCATGATCCGGGTGTATTGGTTATATTTCTTGTAGCAGGTCTTGTCTATCCGATATTGTACAAGTGCATTTATTGGAAGGATAATATAGAGAATGTCCCTGTAGCAGTGGTCGATTTATCTGCCTCGTCCGAAAGTCGTGAGTTCTTGCATAAATGGAATGCTTGTGCTGATATTACGATAGCCTATTCGTGTACCTCTATGCAAGAGGCCGAATTACTTATGCGTGACCAAAAAGTACATGGTATAATTTATTTCCCTGTCGATTATGCAACGGCTCTCAATTCAGGCTTGGAGCAGGCACATATCTCGCTTTATTGTGATATGTCGTCGTTTCTCTATATGAAGGCAGTATATCTCTCGTGTAATCAGGTGATGCTTGAAACGATGCGCAACATACAAATAGACCGTTATGAAGCAATGGGATATGATAGTGAGTTCTCCTGGTCACTTGTACAGGACGCTCCTTATACAGAGATGGCACTATTCTGCCCGACAGGAGGATATGCCTCGTTTCTTATACCTGCGGTGCTAATGCTTATTATTCATCAGACGCTGTTCTTCGGTATTTGTATGCTGGGTGGTACGGCGAGAGAAGAAAACAGACAACTGTTTCTATTACCGGGGGCAAGACGGTCTGCAAGTGTACTGCGTATCACTTTAGGTCGTTCGTTTGCGTATTTCCTTATTTACCTTGCTATTGGTGCTATCGATCTGTTGCTTATCCCTCGCCTGTTCGATTTGCCTCATATAGGCAATCCTGTTGATGTGATGAAGTTTTATGTACCCTATCTATTAGCAACCATCTATTTTTCGATGTGTGTGTCGGTATTTGTGCGTAATCGTGAGAGTGGTATGGTGCTTTTGATATCCACTTCGCTTTTGTTTCTCTTTATAGCAGGTGTCTCTTGGCCACAGCAGATGTTACCAAGTGCATGGCGGATATTGTCGTACTTCTTCCCTTACACTTGGGGTGCGCATGGTTTTATTCATATCAATTCGATGGGTGCTACATTGGCGCAGACAAGTAAAGAGTATATTTCTCTTTGGATACTGGCAGGCGGTTATTTCTTGCTTAATTGTATTCTCTTGTTTGTATTGGGTAGGGTACATGACTATCGCCTTGCTAAAGGTATCTTGGAATGGGAAGATGTCGATCCTGTTTCGCAGGTCTCAGAACAAGAGATTCATATAGAGAATCAGGAATGAATAATTAACAACGAATAATTAACATAGAAGCAAGGGAACAGGTTGGTAGTACTGTTCCCTTGTTTTGTATTGTTCTTGTTTTGAGGTTGGGTTCGTTGAGGATGGGGGTATTAACTTTCGTAGTCGACTGCGGCACGGGCGGAGCGACATTTGCATATATAGTTTGCTATACGGAGATGTTCAGGATGGTTCTGGTAGGTATCGACATCGTCCCATGTGCGGAATGTACAATGCAGGCAGATGTCGTAATCAGTTTTGGGAGCATTAGGGATATTGATACCTACTTCTTCGCTCAAAAGTATATCTATCTTATCTCGGAGCGATAATAGTCCTTCGCGGATGATTTCTGCATTCTCTTTTTTTGTGTGTCCTTCGGCTTCGTCTAATAGACGGAAAAAAACTATGTGATGTATCATATTGTTGTGTTTATCAGATTCTTTTTTCGATGGTTGTTTGTGGTGCAAAGGTAGTGGAATAAATCGGGTTATGCAAGAAGATTTTTAGTTGATGGTTTAGAGTTGGGAGTTGGTAGAAGTTGAGTGTTTAGAGTTTAGAGTTGAGAGCCGTATTTTAGTTGATGAGTTTAGGAGTTTATGTGTTTATGCGTGGTTTAATTGGTTGAAAGGGTTAGTTGGGTTGGAGGTGTTTTCTATACTCTTCCTATATTCATCCTATATTCATCTTATATTCGTCCTATATTCATCTTATATTCATCCTTTGGAATACACAGTATTTATCGGGTTTGGCGAAGGGTAGTTTTGAGGTAAGGGGGTGGGAGGAGGAGTCGAAACAATGCGAAAGAAAAATCTTTTTGTAGTGTAATATGTTAGGTTATTTTTCCTTATGGAGAAATATGTGTACCTTTGTAGTATGATAGTTTGTGTAGCAGAGAAACCCACAATGGGTAGAGATATAGCCCGTGTATTAGGTGCCAACAGTCGTCATGACGGCTATATGGAAGGAAACGGGTATTATGTGACTTGGACCTTTGGTCATTTGTGTACGCTTTATGAGCCTCAGGACTATGCTGAGGAGTGGAAAGGTTGGAACTTGTCGGCATTGCCGATGATACCGGATCGTTTTGCCATAAAAGTACAGGATGACGAAGGTATCCGCAAGCAGTTAGGCGTTATCCGTGACCTTATATCGAAGTCGGAATTGCTTATCAATTGCGGTGACGCGGGTCAGGAAGGTGAGTTGATACAGCGTTGGGTGTATCAGAAAGCGGGTTGCCGTATTCCGGTAAAGCGTTTGTGGCTTAGTTCGACTACAGAAGAGGCGATACGGGATGCTTTTCAGTCGCTGAAAGACCAGTCGGAGTACCAGCGTTTGTATGAGGCGGGTTTGATGCGTGCCATAGGGGACTGGCTGCTTGGAATGAACGCCACAAGGGCTTATACTATCCGTTATGCGAAGGGGACAGGTAAGGACAGGCAAGTGCTGTCGGTAGGGCGTGTACAGACGCCTACTCTTGCCTTGATAGTGCATCGACAGGAGGAGATAGAGCATTTTGTGCCTCGTACTTATTGGGAACTCAAGACGGTGTATAGGGATACCTTGTTCACCGCCCAACTGCCGACAGAGGAAGGAGAGTATGCCATCAACAGATTGGAACAGGGAGAAGCATTGATGGCATCGATAAAGGACAACCCGTTTACCATTGACAAGATAGAAAAGAAGAAGGGCAAGGAGTCTGCGCCAAAGTTATACGATTTGCCTACTTTGCAAGTGGAATGCAACAAGAAGTTCTCGTTGTCGCCTGACGAGACGATGAAGATAGCGCAGTCGCTCTACGAGAAGCATGTTACGACCTATCCCCGTGTGGACACTACATTCCTACCGGACGATATGTACAAGAAGATTCCCGCTACACTGCAAGGGATAAAAGATTTCTATCCGCAGATACAGCCCTTGTTGTCGTTGAAAGCCGACGGAGGAAAGGGTGAGGGTTCTTTGCCCAAGTCGAAGAAAGTGTTCGACAGTAAGAAGGTTACCGACCACTATGCGATCATCCCCACAGGTCAGCGTCCGGATGGTATCACAGAGGCAGAACGCCGAGTGTATGATTTGATTGTACAGCGATTTATCTCGAACTTTTATCCTGAGTGTCAGGTGGCAAACACGACGGTATTCGGTTCGGTGCCTCCAATAGAGAAGGACGGAAGTCTGGGGGAGCCTATAGTTTTCAAGGTAACTAAACGCACGATAGAGAGTTTGGGTTGGCGTGAAGTGTATCAGTGGAAGCGTGCAGAGAACGGGCAATGGGTAAAGACGGCGGAAGAAGTGAGGGATGACGACGATGGGACAAAGGAAGAGGATACCGTAGGTTCGTTGCCGACATTCGTAAAGGGGGAGAGTGGAGTGCATACGCCCAAACTACAAGAGAAGACTACAACCCCTCCGCCATACTACACGGAGGGTACTATTATTCGTGCGATGCAGACAGCAGGCAAGACTGTGGAGGATGAGGAGATGCGTGAATTGATGAAGCAGAATGGTATAGGCCGTCCTTCGACTTACGGTGAGATTATCAAGAAGTTGTTCCAACGCAAGTATATCGTTTCGAAGGGCAAGAGTATTCGTGCCACGGAATTGGGCATCAGTTTGATACATACCATTATTTCACCTCTGTTGAAGTCGGCAGAATTGACGGGTCAGTGGGAAAAGAAACTCCGACAGATAGAGAGTGGAGAATATGAGGCGAAGCAATTCTTGGACGAACTGAAGGCGATGACCCGTACAGTGGTGTATGATGTAAAGGCCAACAAAGCGGGTATGCAGTGCCCTGTATGTCGGCAGGGGGTTATTATTCGGGGCAATACACGGTATGGCTGTTCCCGATGGCGGGAGGGTTGCAGTTATGCGGAGCCGTTCGCTTGATGGAGGGGAGGTTTGAGGAGAACATGAGGTTTGTCTTTTGAAGGGGAGTTGAGAGCCATAGCACGCTATGGCTCTACAGCGGGCATAAGCGTTGGTTACAGTTAGCCTGTAGGCTGCG
>CAVEFV010000067.1:0-10362 GCA_963615025.1 Firmicutes bacterium CAG:95
AAACCCAACTAACCCTTTCAACCCATTAAACCACGCATAAACACATAAACTCCTCGACTTATCAACGAATCCCCCTCACCACCAAACTCCAACCCATAATAACAAATTATTGTACAACTAAAAAAATAGATGTATCTTTGCAGGCTAATGATATTGATAAACGCAATGAAACCTACCATACCAAAAGGAACGCGCGACTTTGCCCCGCAAGAGATGGAACGAAGACAGTACATTTTCTCTACTGTCAAAGAGGTGTTCCGCCTCTTTGGATTTCAACAGATAGAAACGCCCGCTATGGAAAACCTATCCACTCTTATGGGAAAGTACGGAGAAGAAGGCGACAAACTACTATTCAAAATCCTTAATTCAGGCGACTGGCTAACTCCCTTAAACCAACAACCAACCGACCAACTGACTATCGGAAAGGCAACGGCTTGCGTCAGCGAAAAAGGCTTGCGCTACGATCTGACAGTACCATTTGCTCGTTTCGTCGTACAACATCGCGACGAGATACAATTCCCCTTCAAACGCTATCAAATACAACCCGTATGGCGTGCCGACCGACCACAAAAAGGTCGCTATCGAGAGTTCTATCAATGCGATGTCGATGTAGTAGGAACCAATGCACTCACTTCCGAACTGGAACTGCTGCAAATCGTACAAGAAGTCTATCGCCGACTCTCCATCAGCGTAGATATTCATATCAACGACCGAAAAATATTGGCAGGAATAGCACAGACAATAGGTGCCACCGACAAAATAATCGACATCACTGTTGCTATCGATAAGTTGGAAAAAATAGGACTCGACAATGTCAACTGCGAACTGTCAGAAAAAGGACTGTCTGCCGACGCTATCCGACAACTGCAGCCTATACTGAACCTGAACGGTACCAATACCGATAAACTCGATACTTTGGCGCAAATTCTCTCCAACAGCGAAGTAGGCTTGCAGGGAGTGGAAGAAATGCGCACACTATTCCGATTGATTGAACAAAACAAGGTCGCTACACCCGACTGCACCGTACAATTAAATCTCTGTCTTGCTCGGGGGCTTAATTATTACACTGGTGCTATATTCGAAGTCAAAGCACGGGATGTACAGATAGGTAGCATCACCGGTGGAGGACGCTACGACAACCTGACCGGTATCTTCGGAATGCCCAACCTGTCAGGTGTGGGAATCTCATTTGGAGCGGATCGGATATATGATGTCTTGAACCAACTAAACCTCTATCCCGATAACTTGGCGCAAACAACACGCATCCTCTTTGCTTGCTTCGGCGAACAAGAACTATGCTACGCACTGCAATGGGCTAACGCACTGCGCCGGCACGATATTCCCACAGAGGTCTATCCCGACATAGTCAAAATAAAGAAACAGATGAACTATGCCGACCAAAAACATATACCCTTCGTGGCAATCGTAGGCGACAACGAAATGAAAAACAATACCGTAATGTTGAAAGATATGCTCTCGGGTGAACAACAACCTTGCTCCCAAGCAGACCTAATCGCAATTTTATCAAACAACCGAACAAGATAAATAAACCCATGAAAAAACATATAACATTCCTGCTTGCTCTCTCGCTGCTCACGGCTCCCGTAGTAGCGCAACCCTCCGACACACATTATTCCTCATTGAATGGTCTGTCAAGCAAAGCACTCTTCGAGGCGGTACATTCCGCCGCCTGCCAAGGATACAAGTCTTTAGGTTACGACGGCCTGTTTACCGCCTATCCGCAAACAGACTCCAAAGACGGAAAAATATGGGATATGTATTCCAACTGCGACTTTGCATACTCCAAGAAATGTGGCAACTACTCCAATGAATGTGACTGCTACAATAGAGAACACTCTATACCTAAAAGCTGGTGGGGTGGGAGCACCGCTAATCAAGGCTGCGACATATTTCATCTCTTACCGACAGATGGCAAGGTCAATGGTATGCGCAGCAACTATCCTTATGGCGAAGTGGCTACAACTACCACTACTTCTGCAAACGGCAGTAAATTAGGATATTCTTCATTAAGTGGCTACTCCGATAGAGTGTTCGAACCTATTGATGAGTACAAAGGTGACATCGCAAGAGGTATATTAGGGGCAATGACTAAGTGGAAAGGATCTTGGACGCAAGACAACGGTAGTTCCACTTTCAATGGGGAATACGAAGAAGCGAACAACTTCGGTCTCACAGCCTATGGCGTTGCTCTGCTCCTCAAATGGCACCGCGAAGACCCTGTATCCCAAAAAGAACGAGACCGCAACAACGGAATACAGAACACGCAAGGAAACCGCAACCCTTTTATAGACTACCCTTGTTTAGTAGAATATCTCTGGGGAACCCACAAGGGAGAAACATTCTACCTCTCACAAGTCTTGTCCGCTTATGATTCTTCCTTCGACACAACCGACCCCACAGGATGTTCGTGTTCTACAGAACCGCGCATCTTGCAACCCACACAAGGAGCATTATACGATATGGGAAGTGTACAGATAGGCAATACAACCACAAAGACCTTTACGGTAAAGGGTGCTAATCTCACAAACGGACTGACACTCACTCTTTCAGGTACCAACAGCAATTGTTTTACCATCTCTCCTTCAACCATCACCGCTGCACAAGCCATCAACGGACAACCGGTAGCCGTCATATATAACCCTGCTGAAGAAGGAACACACACTGCACAACTCAATATCGCTTCTGCCGAATGCACAACAGTAACAATAACCCTGTCTGCAAAATGCGTATCAGGAACAATCGATCCGGATGACCCCGATACACCTACAGGCGATGGCGACTATGTGAAGGTAACAAAAGCATTAGACGATTACAGTGGGACCTACCTCCTTGTTTACGAGGATGGAAATGTCTGCTTCAATGCTGCCGGCAATGTAACTGCAAGAGGGAATAAACTTGATGTAACCATCACGGATAACACCATTTTGGCTACTACGGAAATCGATGCGGCTGCCGTGCGTATTCTGCCGACTTCAACTGCTTATGCCATCCAATTACCAAACGCACAGTATATAGGCTCAAACGCTACGAAAGGCAACCTGACACTATACTCTGCCGAACAATCGCAAAACATATCGGTATTGAACGGTACGGCTACTATAAAGGCTGCAAATAACACCGTCTTGCGTTATAACTCAAGTGCAAAATGCTTCCGCTATTATCAAAGCGGGCAGCAATCAATCAGCCTCTTCCGTAAATCAACCTCAACGGCTACCGACGAGCAGGTGAAAACAGACCTTTGGGGTCACTATAGCGTACAGAATGGCATTCTCTGTGTAACCACAGAGCAACCTGCACAAATCCTTCTGTATGATGTAATGGGACGACTTATCGACCTTCAGCCACAGGCAACCATCTACGAAAAGAACCTGCCGCAAGGCTTCTATCTGTTGCGGGTAAACGACCATACAGAGCGGATCTTGGTACCATAAAGCAAACAACAAACAACTGCCAAAATGAAAACTGCAGAACAATACGACAAGGTCATAGCACAATGCCGCGACATATTTGTCAAAAAGATGAAAGACTACGGCCCATCATGGCGCATCATGCGACCACAGACGGTCAACGACCAACTGTTCATCAAAATTAAACGCATACGCGAAATAGAGATGACCGGTGTTAACTTGGTGGGCGAAGGTATCGATGGCGAACTGATGGCTATCGTCAACTATTCCATCATCGGACTTATACAGTTGCAGTGTGCTTACTCCGACCATGTGGATATGTCCGTCGAACAAGCCTTGCAGTATTACGAGAAATTCTCCCAACAAGCCAAACAACTCATGACAAGCAAAAACCATGATTACGGCGAGGCATGGCGCGATATGCTGCAATCATCCATCACCGACCTGATATACACCAAGATTCTACGCAACAAGTCTATTATTGCAAACGACAATAAAACCCTAATCTCCGAAGGAGCGGATGGCAATTATTTCGATATGATAAATTATGCCGTATTCAATCTAATCAAACGCGACGAACAATCTAAAAACCACGAATAGAATGAAAACAAAACAAGCAGCACGCATCATCGGTTCAATAGCCCGGACACTACTGGCAGTCGTATTCTTTTTCTCTGGCTTTGTAAAGGCGGTCGATCCATTAGGCACAACCTATAAAATCGAGGACTATCTTACTGCCTTCGGATCGTTTTTCACGGTCTTTATACCCATAGCCGAACCAATAGCGTGGTTGCTCATAGCATTCGAGTTCCTGTTAGGTATAAGCCTTCTGCTGAACATCAAAACACAACTGACCTCTTGGCTTGCATTGTTGCTTCTATGTTTCATGACCCCTCTGACACTCTATATCGCTATAGCCAACCCCGTATCAGATTGCGGGTGTTTTGGTGACGCGTTGGTACTGTCAAACTGGGCAACATTTTGGAAGAACATCGTACTGCTGTTACTGGTAGTAATCCTGCTCGTCACAAAAAAATACATCCCACAAACCTTCACTAATCATGCAGAGACTTACATATTTATCTTCTTCCTGCTGATACTGATAGGCATTATGTCGTGGAGCCGACTACGACTACCGCTGATAGATTTCCGCCCCTATAAAGTAGGCAACAACCTCGTAGAGTTGATGGAAGTACCGGAGAACGCAGAACCTGACATCTACCAAATAACTTTTATCTACCAAAAAGACGGAGTCGAACAAGAATTCACGCTCAATAATTACCCGAAGGGAGATACTACATGGCACTTTGTTGACCAAAAGTCAGTATTGGTAAAGAAAGGATATGAGCCTGCTATACATGACTTTGAGGTGGTTACTATGGACTACGATGATATCACCTACGACATCTTGGAGTCCGACAAACCTGTAACATTGGTCGTTATGTACGACTTGGATAAAACAAACCGCAAACAACTAACCAAAGTCACAAAACTATACAACGACTGTCTTGCCGCAGACAATCCGTTCTATATCGTTACAGGTGCCTCCACAGAGGCTATAGAGTTGTTTTGTGAAGACATCTCCAAAGGAGAGATAAATAATACAATAACGCCCTTTAATCATCCTAATGCCGTATTCTGTATGTGTGACGGCACAGCACTAAAGACTATAGTACGCGCCAACCCTGGTGTGATAGTGCTGCAGAATGGAACAGTTATTGAAAAATACAATATGCGAAATAAATAACAACATAAAACATATACGAAAATGAGAATAAAAATGGTTGCAGGCAACTGGAAAATGAACAAGACCCTGCAAGAAGGTGTAGCCCTGGCTACTACATTGAAAGAAACAGTAAAGAACCCCGCATGTACAGTCGTAATAGGTATTCCCTTTATCCACTTGGCCACCGTCGCCGAATTGCTAAAGGAAACACCTGTCAAGGTCGCTGCAGAAAACTGCGCCAATCATGACAAGGGCGCATATACAGGCGAGGTAAGTGCTGAAATGATCAAATCTACAGGCGCAGAATATTGTATCATAGGGCATTCAGAACGCCGCGCTTATTATCACGAGGACTATGCTATACTGAAAGAGAAAGTACAGTTGGCACTTGCTAATGGCTTGAAGGTTATATTCTGCATCGGTGAAGTAAAAGAGGAGCGTGAACAGGGCAAGCAAAATGCAATAGTAAAGGCACAATTAGAAGGCTCTGTATTTAACTTGAACGCAGAAGAGTGGAAGCATATCACTTTGGCATACGAACCTGTGTGGGCCATTGGAACAGGCTTGACGGCAACACCGTCGCAGGCACAAGAAATGCATGCCTATATTCGTTCGCTCGTGGCAGAAAAGTATGGCAAAGCAGTAGCCGACGACACAACTATTCTCTACGGAGGTAGTTGCAACGAAAAGAATGCGGCGGAACTATTTGCGAATCCCGATGTAGACGGTGGACTAATAGGTGGGGCTGCCTTGGTAGCAGAGAAGTTTCTTGCTATTATCAATGCACGATAATCATGGCACTCATTAAGTCCGTTCGAGGCTTTACGCCTGTTATAGGCAACGACTGCTTTTTGGCGGAGAACGCAACAATAGTGGGCGATACTGTTATTGGCGATGGTTGTTCCATCTGGTTTAATGCCGTATTGCGAGGTGATGTCAATTCCATTCGAATAGGCAACCATGTCAACATACAAGACGGTGCAGTGTTGCATACACTTTATCAGAAGAGTGTTATTACCATAGGCGACTATGTGTCGATAGGGCATAATGTGACCATTCACGGTGCCTCCGTACACGATTATGCGCTCATCGGTATGGGTTCGACCCTGCTTGATGGGGCAGAGGTAGGAGAAGGTGCTATTGTTGCTGCGGGAGCCTTAGTACTAAAGAACACGAAAATCGGGTCTTTCGAAGTATGGGGCGGGGTGCCTGCTAAGTTCATTAAGAAAGCAGACCCCGAGCAAACAAGTGAGATCAATCGTAAAATAGCGCACAACTATGCAATGTACGCCTCTTGGTATAAGGAGGAATAGCATTGCGAGGAATAGCGTAAAAAGGTAATACAAAGTATAATCAAATAATCTACGATGTATGTATAAACGCGTTTTACTGAAACTATCAGGTGAATCCCTTATGGGTTCGCAGGTGTATGGTATAGATGCTATGCGTCTATCGCAGTATGCTGGGCAGATAAAAGAAACAGTATCGACCGGTGTTCAAGTGGCTATCGTTATAGGTGGCGGCAATATATTCAGAGGCTTGTCGGGTACACAGAAGGGCTTTGATAGAGTGAAGGGAGATCAAATGGGTATGCTTGCTACCGTAATAAATTCTCTTGCCTTGTCGTCTGCTTTGCAAGCCATAGGACAGTCGGCTGTGGTACTAACCTCGGTGCGTATGGAGCCAATCGGGGAATTATATTCTAAAGAAAAAGCTTTGTGCATGCTTGATAGCGGGAAGGTAGTAATTATAGCGGGGGGAACCGGTAATCCCTATTTTACTACGGACACCGGTTCTGCTTTGCGCGCTATTGAAATAGAGGCGGATATTATGCTCAAGGGTACACGAGTGGACGGCATATATACAGCCGACCCTGAAAAAGACTCTAAGGCACAAAAGTTCGACGAGATAACTTACGATGAGATATATCGTCGTAACCTTCGTATTATGGACCTGACGGCTACTACTCTTTGTAAAGAAAATAACATGCCTATATATGTATTCGATATGGATACCTACGGCAATCTGCTGCGGGTAATACAAGGAGAATCGATAGGTACTTTAGTGAAACCTTAAATCTAATAGTTGTATGACAGAAGTAACGAAACAGATTCAGAATGAGAGCGAAGAACAGATGCAGTCGGCAGTTATGTTCTTGGAAGATGCTTTGGCTCACATACGAGCAGGCAAGGCAAGTCCGCGCTTGTTGGATGCTATTCGTATTGATTATTATGGTACGATGACACCTTTGTCCAATGTTGCCACTATTACTACTCCTGATGCGCGCACTCTTGTTATCCAGCCTTGGGAAAAGAAGATGCTTGCTGATATAGAGAGAGCCATTATTAACTCCAATCTTGGTCTTGCGCCTTCTAATAACGGTGAGGTTATTCGTTTGTCGATGCCTCCTTTGACTGAAGAGCGTCGTCGAGACTTGGTTAAACAATGCCGTGTAGAATCAGAGAACTCGAAAGTAAGCATCAGGAATGCTCGTCGTGATGCGAATGATAGACTCAAGAAACAGATTAAAGAGGGTCTTCCTGAGGACGCCGAGAAAGATGCCGAGAATGAAGTACAGAAACTGCACGATAAGTATGTGAAGCAAGTAGAGGAGTTGTTGGCTTTGAAGGAGAAAGAGATAATGACGGTGTAAATGCGTAAGGTAGTCTCTCTGCGCTTGCGAGACATACTATCTTTCTTGTTGTGCCTGTACATGGGTTGTATAGGACACGATGTTTTTGCGCAGGAGAATGATACGATTGTGTTTGCTGCGGCAGATACCGTAGTATCGGATACTCTGCCTTCTTCTACCAAGTGGCAACGGTTTGTTGATAAGGTATCGGACTTGCATTTTCTGATGGTCCCTTCTGTTTCGATGTCCCCTGAAACAAGTTGGGCGTTTGGAGCGGCGGGCGCATATTATTTCACCGCCCAAGGACAGAACAAACTATCTGATATAGGCTTTGATGGAGCGTACACGCTTAATAAACAGTGGAATGTGAATATAAACTCCACAGTTTATTTCGGCGGTAATAATCGCTGGCAGTTATGGACTCGTATGGGTTATCGTAAGTATCCCGATTATTACTATGGCATAGGTAATAAGAAATCCAATCTGTTGTCGAAGCCTGTTCCTTATGAGTCGGGTAATGCTTATTTGACGATACAACCGCAGTACTATATAGACAAGTATTGGAGTGTTGGGGGTAATATAGCAGTCTATTATGATAATGCAAAGAGCAAGGCAGCCCTTTCGGAGCCTGTATATGGGTTGGACGAACAACTCTTGATGTTAGGTATAGGCTTTATTGCTTCTTATGACTCAAGAGATGAGATATATTATCCTTCTAAAGGATTGTTCGCCAAAGTGATTATGACTCATTATGAGTCGCCTCTTTGTACGCAATACCGATTGGGTAAGTTGAATATTGATTTCCGGCAGTATGTTACGCTGTACAAGCAATTGATATTCGTCTATCAGTTTCGTTCGGAGATGACTTTGGGCAAGTCTGTTCCTTTTCAGATGCGTTCTATTTTAGGCGGTCTTGATTTGGTGCGTGGAGTGAGGAAGGGCATGTTTAGTGATGACGCTTATTTTGCGTTGCAGACAGAATTGCGTATCCCTATTTGGAAAGTGATAAGAGGTACGGTATTCTTCGGAGTAGGGGATGTATATAATTTTTCGCATTGGGAATGGACGATGCCCAAAATTGGTTATGGTTTAGGACTACGCATAGCCATTAATAAATCGAAAGTGAATATTCGTTTTGATGTGGCTCGGAATAATGTGAATACGACATGGAAGAAAGAAGGTTGGAACTTTTATCTGACTATGAAAGAAGCCTTTTGAGATAATATGGTAGATGGTATCGTTGTTAGGAGTACGGGTAGTTCGTATAGCGTCAAAACTGATAGTGGCGATATACTTAACTGCTTTGTCAAGGGTAATTTCCGTATCAGAGGGATCCGCTCTACTAATCCTGTGGCAGTAGGTGACCGTGTGCAAGTTGAACAGCAGGAAGACGGTACGAACTGGATATTGGATTTGTACGATCGCAGGAACTATATTATCCGTCGTGCCACGAATCTGAGCAAGTACTCCCATATTATTGCTGCCAATGTAGATATGCTGGCGTTGGTTGCAAGCATAAATCATCCTGTTACGAACCCTATATTTATTGACCGTTGTCTTGCTACTGCCGAAGCGTATCGTGTCCCTGTATGTTTGTTGTTCAATAAAGTAGATTTGCTTTCTGCTGCGGAGTGGGAACAACTGTTGGCTATGAAACGATTATACGAGCAGTTGGGTTATCCTGTTTATCTGTTGGTGGCGAACCGGTTGAGGTCGCCCGAAGCACAGTTGGCGGAATATCCGACTACACTTGCTACACTGACTTCTCTTCAAGCCTTGTTCGACCAAAAGACTATTTTGCTTTCGGGTAACTCGGGTGTTGGTAAATCGACCTTACTGAATGCTTTAGCGGGAGAAAAGATTGCCAAGACTGCATCTATTTCTGTAGCACATAACAAGGGTATGCATACCACTACTTTTTCAGAGATGTACGATATACCAAACTCCGGACATATTATAGATACGCCGGGTATTAAGGGGTTTGGTGTATTGGAGATGGAGCGTGAAGAGGTATCACATTATTTCAAGGAGATATTTCGTCAGGGGCATCAATGCAGGTTTTCGAATTGTACGCATACTATCGAGCCAGGCTGCGCTGTATTAGCAGCCGTAAAGAAAGGTGATATTGCTCTTTCTCGTTATCAGAGTTATCTGTCGGTGATGGAGGATGCAGATGAGAGTAAGTACAGGTAGGGAGATAGTTGATAGTTGAAAGTTGAGATGGGTTGAGTGTATTGAGTTGAGGATTGATGGAAGTGGTTGGGTAGAGAGTTAGAAGTTGAGTGTTTTTACGATTTAGGGTTGGGGGTCGGGGTAGGGACGATGGTGCGTGGATGAGAGAATGAAATAGGGTTAATTTGAGGTTTAAGTACAAAAAAAGTATTTTTCTCTTGCATATATAAAAAACTTGCACTACCTTTGCACCACTTTTTCGAAAAGAGTGTTCGAGTATTGAAATTCTGGTCCATTAGCTCAACTGAATAGAGTACCACACTACGGATGTGGGGGTTGCAGGTTTGAATCCTGCATGGATCACAACTTATAAATGCCAAGTAACTATAAATCGGTTACTTGGC
>CAVEFV010000068.1:0-10278 GCA_963615025.1 Firmicutes bacterium CAG:95
TTCCTCGACAATGTGCGCTACTATTTCCACCGCTACTACAAACAACTCCAACCTACCTACTAACCGCCTATGCTCACCCGAATCATCATCTTGTCGCTCATCATCACCGCCGTCCATGTAACCACATGGGAGGGGATGATATTCCACCGCCCTGCCCTCCTGCTGGGCGACCTGCTCGACCGTCTGCACCTCACCGTGCTGCGCAAGCCGCTCTTCGAGTGCCTCATCTGCATGGGCGGAATATATACCCTCGCTCTTTACCCCTTGCTCTTCGGGTGGTCATGGGAGATACTCCCCGCCATACTCGATGTGGTGGGGCTCAACGCTTTAATCTCGGCACTCATCTGCCACATGCACGAATGATAGAACTGACCGATATCGCCGACATGCTCGGCTTCACATACTCCCGCAAAGGCTGCCCCTGCAACGGCACGCCACTCATCTACACCAAGCAGGTGGGTGGGACACAGTACACGCTTACCTTATGGCAGAGGCGTAGCACTTGGAGACTGACCGCCAAGGGCTGCGTACTCGCCACAGGTAATGCCGAGAATATGGACATCAAGATAAACAATATATTCAATCAGTAACCACATGGGACTCATCAAAGAACTCGCCGAGGTATGGCGTATCGAATGGGATAAACACCGCAAGCAGAAAGAGAAATACCGCATAGAGTATGCGTTCACCTGCGGAGGCACAAAGTACTACCGCTTTGCAGACATCACGAACCTGCCCTACGAGCGTGGGTTGTGCGCTTTGCACGCCTACAACGAGGTGGAGATGCGCTGCTCTCGGCAATTCTTGCTATCCTACGCCGACGCCATCGACAAACTGCTCCACCAGCAGAAGATAGACATATTCAAAATCAACCAACTCAACGAGGTTCTCAAGCAGCGGCTCACGCTCACCACAGACACCGACCTGCTCTACAAACTCGCCTCCATCTGCTTCTTCGATAAGACAGAGAACCCCGCCGTGTACGAGCCAGCGTACGCAGAGAAGAAGATAGCCAAGTGGCGGAAAGATAGTGGGGTGCGCGATTTTTTTATGCAGACGCCTTTGTTGGAATTAATGCCATTCTTGCAGAATGTCGATACCGATTTAGACACCTATTCAGTAATATGCGAGGAACTAAACAAGATACACTCGGAGTGTCTCCGAATAGTGTCCTTGGCAAAAGAATCGACGAATACGAGCAGTGGAAAGACCTCGTAGCCGAGGGCAATCTCTCCAACCTCGAGAATATGACCTTTCTCGAGTTTATGGCGAAACTCGACCGGACAATTGAGAAAGCAGAACGAGAAAGCAAGGCTGCGAAAGAGCAACTAAATAACCTCAAGAACCGACATGGCAGAAAATAACATCATCATAAAAATCACATCGGAGACAGACCTCACAGCAGCCCAGCAACAGTTGGGTGAGTTGACTGAACGTGCGAAAGAACAGGAACGCGCTCTTAAGAATTTAACAAAGGTCGAGCAGGAAGATGCACAATCTATCCGTAACTTGGGTATACATGGTGAGAGGCTCTCAAAGCGACTAAAAGAGAACGCTAAATATTACAATGAGTTGCGAAGCCAAAAGAGAGCCGACATCGCTGCAACCAAGCAGTCTATCACTGAACTCAACAAGCAGGTTAAGGCATACAAGACGCTCAACGGGCAGTCTGGACGCATGGTGCAACAACTGCGGGCTATGCGTGAGGAGTTGCAACGCATGGAAGAGGGTGGTGAGTTCGGCACAAAGGCGTTCATGGAATTATCAATCGCAGCAGGTCAGTTGGAAGACCAGATAGGCGATACGCAGCAGCGCATTCGTATCCTTTCCTCCGACACTAAAGAGATAGACGCAATCATGGGACTCGGAGAAGGACTTGCTGGTGCATTCTACATTGCGACCTCTGGTGCAGAGTTATTTGGAGGAGAATTAGAGGGATTGCAAACAGCATTCTACAAGGTACAGGCGGCTATGTCTATCTTGAGCGGCACTCAACAGATGTTCAATGCTCTGCAAAAAGATAGTGCTGTTGCAGTCGTATTTGGCACATCTCTCGAGAAAACGAAACAGAAGTTCTTGCAGAAATCAATAGCCTACGAACGGCTGTACAACATACAAAAAGCAACTGGCTCTGCCACAAATGTCGCACAGGCGACTACTACATCACTCGTAACAAAGGCGCAGTGGAAACTGAATGCTGCTATGGCGGCGAATCCGATAGGTGTAATCATTACACTCGCCATTGCCGCCGTCGCAGTGTTGGCAGGATTGGGTGTCGCAATTTACAAAGTCGTCCACTACTTTTCGGACGCAGGCAAAGCAGAGCGGGAATATGCCGATGCCTCTCGTGAATTGGAGAAAGTACAGGCAGAGAACGCAGCAGGAGCAGCCAAACGAGCCTACGACCGCCAACAGCAGATAAAAGCAACCAACGACGCAGAGGAGAAAGCCCTCGCCGATGCCGAGAAGCGCAATGCTTCCGAGTTAGAGTTGGCACAGTTAAAATCGAACTACGCAAAGCAGCGTGCGGAGGAGGCGCAGAAATACTCCGACGAGGAGGTGAAGCGCAACCAGAACGAGGTCGCCCAACTTGAGAAGATGGTCGCTGCCAAGCAAAAGGAGGTGAACGCCCATCGCAACGGCAGCAAAAAGCAGAAAAAGGCTCAAGAGGAACTGAATGAGGTAACGCAGCAATACTACGACGCACTGCAGAAAGGCAAGGATATCGAGCAGGAAGCCACCGAAGCAAAGAAAGAAGCAAAGAAAGCCGAGGAGGAACTCATCAAAACTCGCGAGCAACTCCGCCAGCAGGCACAACAAGCAAACATTGACCTCATGAGAGAGGGAGCTGCCAAGGAGATAAAGCAGATAGAACTCAACTACAAGGAGCAACTCAAAACCATACAAGGTAACTCACAGGAGGAGATAACACTGCGCAAACTGCTCGAGAAAAAGAAAGCCAAGGAGATTGCCGCAGTGCGTGCGAAATACGCCCAGCAGGCGCAGCAGACCGCCATACAAGAGCAAAAGAACCTGCTGACCATCATGTCCCAGAGCAACGGGACAGAAGCCGACTATGCCGACCAAATAGCCCTCACCAAGAAGATAGCAGAGGCGGAAGCACAAGCTCGCATTGACGCTCTCGACAAGGAGAGTATGAGCGATAAGGAGTACGCTGCACAGGTGGAATCAATCCGCCTCGATTTGGCAAATACCATTCGGAGTATCGACCAACAGGAAGCAGACCGCCAAGCGGCGAATGCCAAGCGTCTCACGGAGATTGAGGTGCAGGAGGCAGAGGCACGCAAAGACGCACTGACTGGTGCGGAGGACATCGACACCCGAAAGGCAATCACTGCGGACTACTATGCCTCCCTGCGGAAGCAGATAGAGGAGAACGCCGAGTTCGAGCGGCAGGCGGTCGAACAATCAACAGACACCGCAGAGGTTAAGGCTGCAAAATTAAAGCAGATAGATTCCAAAATGAACGCCGACATCCAAGAGAATACTAAGCAGACAGCGGAAGATATAGCAAGCATATATGACGAAGCCATCCAGAAAATAAAAGACCGTGCTGAAAGCGGCATGAGCAAGGCGGTATTTGGTGACGGGACGAGCCTATCGGCACTCCAGGAGACACTCGACGCGCAATTAAAAATTTACGATGAAATGCGGGCGGAGATAGAAGACCAATATAGAATGGAGATTATACAAAAAGAAGATTATGAAAAGCAGCTGACTGAGATTACAAAGAAAGAAACGGATGCCAGAACTACCTATCAAACGGAAGCAATGAAAACCATTAGCTCGGGATTCTCCGCAGTTGCAGAGCATGTGCAGCAGATGTCCGACCTTATCTTTGGAGCTATTGTCGATAACATCCAAGCACAAATCGATGCACTCGATGAGATGTACACGACCGATGCCGATGAAGCGAAAAAATCGAATGAAAAAAAATACATCTCCGAAAAGGAGTTAGAGGAGAAAAAGGCAAAGCTGACCCTAAGACAGCAGAAGCTCAATAAGGCGAACGCAATCTTGCAGATTAGTCTTGACACAGCCATGGCAATTATGAGTATTTGGGCGCAAGTGCCAAAGGTTGACTTCGGAGCATCTGCCATAGCACTCACTGCGATGACATCCGTCCTCGGCGCAACACAACTCGCTATCGCAGCCTCAAAGCCTCTCTCGCAGTATGCCAAGGGACGCAAGGGCGGCGAGGGAGAATACGCTCTCGTGGGCGAGAAAGGTGCAGAGATTATGTATGTACCAAAGGGGGCAAGCATTATCCCGCACAATAAGATAGACAACCCAGCGGCTTGGGGCGATTATGGTGTGCCGCAACTGCCTATCCCCGCCACAGCGGACATCTCTCCGGAGATACTCAATCAAGCCGTCGCTGCAACCACATGGCAGCCAATCGACTATGATAGACTTGGTGCCGCAGTAGCAAAGGCGATGCCAAAACAACGCACAGTCAATGTCAATGTAGACCGTTCGGGAGTGATGGTTCAAAACGGGAGCAATAGACGAACATATCTCAACACTAAATACTACGCACAATGGTAATCAATCATTATCTCAACGGAACGCTTATTGACGAGCCTATCGGGTTCGACAATCTCAAAATGACCATGAAGCGTGGCGACTACCACGGCATGAGCGCAGAGGTCAGCGAGTTATCGTTGGAGTTCTACGGAACTGCTGCCGACATCGTGCGTGCCGCCTACCAAGCCGACCTCGATACAGAGGTGACCTATCGTGTCACTACCGATGGAGAGGAGATGTACAGCGGTATCCTCGACTTATCCACCTACGAAGAGCAATATAGCGATTATTTCTCCGTGTCCTGCAAGGTTGGCGAGGTGGGTGTGAAGACCATATTCAATAATCGTACGGACAGTGAAATAGACCTCAATAGTAACCTTACAATTGATGGTGCAATGGTAGAAACTGAAACGCCATGGCACACTCTAAAAATCCCTGCAAAGAGCCTTATCTACACCGATTCATCGACGACGCCGACGGACAATATTAACGATGCCGAAACACTCATGACGCTCACGCCCTGTTCTCGTTGTCATTGGATATCTATCGTTCCACCAAATGTGAATACAGAATTCGGGACACAGGGGACATTGGTGCGTGTTATGAGCGGTCGTCCAAGTACAGATGATTATATCGGCGCAAATAACCTGGTGCATCTTTCAAACGATACAGAGATGTGCCTATTCCGCGAAGACGAGGATTTTGAAAGTAAATATGGCGATGACACCGTTATGGAGATAGACTACAATGTCACCGTAGATATCACATTTAATAGCGAGATATTCAACGAGAGTGAGCGTTATGTAAACGGCATTATGTCCGCATCGCTCGTTCTAATGGGAGGAAGCGAGTATGCAGCAGTTCCTGCTAAGGGTGATGGAGACATATATCATCCAGATGCTGATGGAACATATCGGCAATATATCCTGGCAGAGAGCAACCTTGGTGTAAACTTCACAAACACCAACCTCTCGCAAACAATAACACTCTCGGGGAAATTGAAGGATATACCGACATCGAAAAATCTCTATCTTGGCGTTTCTCTATTTAATCGAAATGTATATAATCAGTCTGGGGTATGGTATGGCGTTCCAGGAAACTGCGCAACTAAAATCACCATGACCATAAAGAAAGGCTCGTATGTAAAATTAAAGATGTTTGACAATCGTCCAGATAAGGATGAAGCTGTGAGTGCCGAGATGATATTAGTCAAGGATGCTCTCCATAAAGCAATAGAGAAGATATCCGAGAACGCTATTCGTCTTAAGTCGGAATGGTATGGCGTAGACGCAGCCAACTTCACATTCGGGGGAGGCGCACTCAAGGCACTCACAACTGGCTACAAGATAAGAGGAATTGTAGGTCTCGATAATGACGACGAAGAGGACGAAAACAAATATGCAATGTCGACTTCATTTAAAGAAATGATAGAATCACTCAGCGCAATGGATTGTATAGGTTGGGGGTTCTCGGAGGAGGATGGGAAGTTATGTGTGCGTGTCGAGCGATTTGACTGGTTCTATAAAAGCGACATTCTACTCACCATTTCGAATCCGAATGAGATAAAACGAAAACTCGTAACAGATAGCATATATTCCACATTGGAAATAGGCTATGAGAAATACGCCACAAACGAGCAATACAACTCAATCGATAGTCCGTTCGGGGAGAGGACATTCGTTTCCTCCCTTAAGGCAATAAGCAATACGAGGAAACTGCGTTGCGCATTCGTAGCAGACAACTACGCCATCGAAGAGACGAGACGAGCAAAGTTTGATAAATCGGAAACGGAGGAAACGACATACGACAGTTGCATTATCTGCTTCGAACTGCAAGGTTACCAACTCATCGGAGATACGGCAGTGAGCTATGGCGTTACCAATAATGTAGTAAAAGCGAGTGGCGTCTATCGCTCAAATGAGCAGATAAATGTGCAACTCACTCCTCGCCGATGTGCAGAGAGATGGGCAAGGGTTTTATTCCCGCTCAATAAGAACCTCAAATACTCCACGGCAAAAGGTAGTGTGGCTGCAATTTTTCAATGCCGCCCTGCCACAGGTTGGACGGATGGAAGTCGTATGTACAAGAATGCCTTTTTACAAGACTTCGCAAATAATCAAGCCTTGGCGGAAAATGCAGATATCAGCCAACAAGACCAGGTCTACACCGCCGAGACCATCGAGTTCACCTACCCGCTCTCGGTGGCGGAGTACAAAAAGGTTAAAGCAAACCCATACGGGCTGATAGAGGTAGACGGCGTGCTCGGCTGGATAAAGGAATTCTCCTACTCGTTCAGCGATGGCGAGGCAACATTCAAATTAATACCAAAAGCAGACTAATATGTTTACATTACCTAACCAATTTATACAATTTGGTGAAATAGATAGTTCTAATCAACTATCAATACCTGTGGCACACGACGCAGGACTCTGCTTCTATTTTAATATTCAAAAGGGGTGGGAGCAGACACAAACTGAACTCGCAATCTCACTTGCTACAATAGACGGAAAGACAATTGCTACTGATGCCTGCAGCATATACCTAATTGATTACGAGTTAGAGCAATTAACAGCCACATACTATGCAGTCCTCAATAACGATGTAGTGCAGAACAATATCGCTATTAATCAATGTTTCCGACTCAAAGCCGAGTGGCAGTCAGATACTGATAACCAAGAGGCTGTAAACGGTACGGAATATAGTAATCCACTTGTCTATATCGATAATAGTGAAAATCAACTCTCTACGCTCAAGTTCTTTTGCAAGGAGGGTGAGACTCTTGGTTTTCAATTCGCCACCTACAAATACAAAAACATCGTCACTCGCAAAGGATATAATACCGTGTTATTACCAATCTTGCTCACATCTCCTCAATTCGCACAAACAGATAAGATATACGAAACACGCAATGGAGAGCAGATAGTCCTCTACGCCACCATTCACAAGGAGTATGAGGGCGAGACAGAGTATATTCCCGAAACATGGCATCAAAAGATTGTTGCTGCTCTCTCCTGCGATGAGATCTATATCAACGGCGAGCGGGTGACCAAATCCGACTCTTACGAGATAGACCACGATAACTATACATTCTCCAAATGCGGCATACGCCTCACCCGTGCTACATTCAAAGTCAAGACCAATGTCACACAACGAAACTCTAACTACTAAAATGATATGAACCTCACCAAGATTGAAGATGTAATGGCTGCCCTCACGGGCAACTACCCAAACAAGAAGATATGCATGGACTTGGCGCACCAACTCGCTGTCCACGCCAATGGTATTATGCCGGACGATAAGATTATGTCCCGACGCCCATCCGAACCAGAGGAGATAAAGAACTATCGCAAGACAATCTATGTTCCCAAGACAAAGCAAGCGATTTCCAAGGTCATCCACAGCCTCGAGAAGATACGCCGTGCGCAGGATTGGAACATTCAGTACGATGAAGAGAGCGTTCCGTCGTCGGTTGCCGAATCGGAGACGCTCGAGCAGTATTGCGAGTTTCAATACCCTGCATTCTCGTCCGTCACAAACTGGGCTTTTGCCGAACTACTCAAACGCTCACTCATTGACGCCAACGGCATCGTTGCTGTCATCCTCGAGAGCCTCCCCAAGAGCAAGAGCGAGTACTGCAAGCCTATAGCCCGCTTTTTCGACTGCGACCAAATCGTAGAATATGTCGAGGAAGAGTATGCCGTTCTTAAGAGCCGCGACACCACCACCTACTACACCCAGACCAAGAATGGCGGACGGCGCATAAATACCAACGGCGCAATCTACTATATCCTCACGCAGAATGAGTTCGTCAAGTACGAGCAGACGGGCGCAGGCAAGTTCGACCCCAAGCAGGTATTCCGCCATAACAGCGGCAAGTTGCCTGCATGGAAAGTGGGCGGTCTGTTCAAAATCCGCACCAACAATGATACAGTCTACGAGAGCCGCCTCGCAGGTATGGTGCCTGACCTCGACGAGGCGGCACGCGAGTACTCCGACCTGCAAGCCGAAATCATTCAGCATATCCACTCCGAGAAATATGCCTACACCAATACCGAGTGTCCGCACTGCAAGGGTACAGGCGTGGAAAAAGACAAAGACGGCAAACCGACCACCTGCCCCCACTGCAACGGTTCGGGGCATGTACTCAATACCTCACCCTACGGCATTCATCTTATCGACGCAGGGCGTGCGGGCGAACTCCAAGTACCTGCACCGCCTATCGGCTACATCCAGAAAGACACCGCCATCGCCACGCTCCAAGACCAGCGGGTGCGCAACCATATCAAAGATGCACTCGCAGCGGTCAATATGGAGTTCTTGGCAGAAACACCTATCGACCAATCAGGAGTAGCCAAGGCGTATGACGCCAACGAACTCAACAACTTTGTCAACTCCGTTGCTGAAGACCTCATTCGTAATATCGACCTCGTGTACTATTTCATCTGCGAGTACCGCTATCGCACCATCGTGCCGAACGAGCAGACCCGAATCAACATGCTGCCCGCTATCAATGTGCCGACCAAGTTCGACATCGCCAACACCACCATACTCATGCAGGAACTGCAAGGCGCACGCCAAGCAGAAGCCAACCCCGAAACGCTGCGTGTGCTTGAGACTAACTACGCCAAGATGCAGTTCAACACCTCGCCCGATGTCGCAAAACGCCTCGAAACAGTCTTCGACCTCGACCCGCTCTTCGGTATCAAGGAGGAAAACAAGATGACCATGCTCCAGAACGGCGGCATCACCGAAACAGCCTATATCATCTCCTGCAATATCCACGCCTTTGTGCGCCGTGCCGTGTTCGAGGACAAGGAGTTCTACACCAAGGACTACAAGGAGAAACTCAAGGTACTCGAACGCTATGCCGAGGAGGTGCGCAAGGAGGCAGAAACCAAAGCCACCGAAAAAGCACAACAACAAGCCGATTTCGGTGGGCTCGACCAACAACACGCCGACGGCAAGAACGCCCCGCAGAATGCGGAAAAAGAGCCTACAAGCGAGGAGAACACCGAGAACGGGTACACCCGAGACGCAGAAGACGAAAACAACCAGCGTAGCGACAACAACGACAAGCAGAAATGACCGAACTCCAATCCGTCATAGACACCCTCGACAATGCCGCTGATTCGTTCGACGGCATTGCTACTAAGGAGCAGAAGAAGATATACGACGAGGTCATCACCCTCGCCAAAGACCTCGACCTCGACGCGCAGGGCAAGGTCAAACAATCCATTGCCAACCTCAAGCGACTCACCGAGATAAAAGCCCGCCTCGCAGCCCTCTCCAAAGACAAAGAGTGGGTGGCGGGCATCAGCGGCTTTGCCAAGTATTTCGGTATTCTCCAACAGCAGCAGAACGCCTATTTCTCCGACCACTTCCCCTCGCTCACACTCTCCGAAACGGCGAAAAAGAAACACGAGATGATGAAGCAACTCGCCGTTCAGAACACTATGGAGGGACTGATGGGCAGCGGGCTGAAAGCCAATGTAACGGACAAACTCAACGATATTCTCCTGCGTGCCGTTACCACCAATGCCCGCTTTGCCGACCTGCAAGAAGAGTTGCGTGCGCACCTGCTCGGCAAGGACGGCGGGCAGGGCGCATTCGCTCGCTATGCCACCACCTACGCCACCACGGCACTCTCGCAGTTCACGGGGCAGAACAACAAACTCCTCACCGACGACCTCGGCTGCGAGTGGTTCATGTACACGGGCAGCAACAAGGAGA
>CAVEFV010000069.1:0-10264 GCA_963615025.1 Firmicutes bacterium CAG:95
CACACTATGTTGCAGAGCCTATTGCGTATGTCGGCAAAAAGGAGTAATTTTGCAACGCAAAATTAAAGTTACTATGGCTCTACAAGATACACAAGATACAACGGTATTGGCACAAAAACTCGCCATATCCAAACAATCTCCTGCTTCGTTTATAATCAAAGACGAAAAAGACGGAGATATGCAAATTACCTTTTTTCTCGAAGATAGGAAAGAAGACAATGGGAGTTATACACGATACCAAGTATTGTCAAATCATAGTGCGAATGTAATTATTTCAAATGTCGAGCGGGATAAGCGCACGGTGCTAACAGAACCTATGCGTGTTGGTACTTATCATAATAACGACCTATTTCTTCTATTTAGTCTATCGGCAATAAATAATGGCTATCACGAAATTGATGTGCGCTTTTTTACGAAAGGAGGCGCACAATGTTAGAGCAGCCCAAACACTCGACAGACGAGAAGAAGCGAAATCGAACCATCAATAATACCGATAGCGATAAAATCATAATCACGAAAGATAAACTCTACCGCAAATTACATGAGTACAAGGGGGCTATCGAACAGAGGAATTTGGTATTTACATTTCTCGGTTTGTTTATTGCTCTAATCATTCCGTATATTACTTGCGATTTCAAAGACGGATTAGGATTAACTGCCGATATGTGGAAAGGCATTATTCTCCTTTTGTGTGTTATAATGGGTGTCTTAACACTGATATTTGGTGCGAAAGCAATCATATACCGTAAGACAAATATAAAAACTCTAATCGAACGCATCTGCGAAAAAGACGAGTTAGACTAATCTCTACTATTGTTTGCGCCACAAGGATTATGCGCAAGCCCGTACGAGATATAGCACTCCTTGCTAACTGAAAGGGAACGGGGTCGTTCCTCACTCGTGTAGGTTAGACGGGACTGCACCAAAGCGACTATTTTCGATACGAAGATAGCCGCTTTTTTGTATGCAAACTAACAGACATAGATATGAGAACAAAGAAACCACGCTGCGGGGAGTGCAGTTACTACGGAGAGGACTTGCACCGTTGTTGGTATCGGGACATTGCCCGAACGCCTCACGCCCCTGCTTGCCAAGACTACACGGAGGACTAAGCAATGGAATGGATAAATGCAATCGTAGCGGCTATATGCTCGCTTATCGGTGCGCTCGGAGGGGGCAGCCTGCTTTATTTTAAGACCAACAAGCAACTGAAAGGGTTGGAGGTGATACACACGCAGGCTGACGAGTGGAAACGCCTCTATGAGGAGAGCGAGGATGAACGCCGCAAACTCTCGGAGAAAGTAGACGAGTTGTACAAACAGCAGCACGAGGACAAAGCGACTATTGGCAAGTTGGAGTTGGAGGTGCAGAAACTGACATGGTATCGTTGCACCATCAACGGCTGCAAGAACCGCAAGCCGCCCCACTTGTACGACATCGAGGGAACGGAATTGGAAGCACAAACCAAAACAACTCTATAAAGATATGAGCAAGCGAACCGACAAACTAATCTACAACCTGCGTTGTGTGTCGCACCACCTGCGCACGATTGTCGCCCTGCCGTTCTTGGCGGTGGCGGCTGTGTTCTACGGAATATGGTATCTCATCACCTGCACGGAGTAAAAAGAAATGCCCCACGCTATCGCAGCGGGAGGCAAGACATCAAACCTAAAACCTTAACTAATGAAAATTTTATTTGTTTTCAGAGGCAAAGATACAACTTTTTTTCGGAATATGCAACTAACACCGCATTTTACATTAGAGGAATTGACCCGCTCGGCAACGGCTGAGCAGCGGGGCATTGACAACACGCCGAACGAGGAGGTGGTGGAGAACCTGCGTACGCTGTGTCGCAATGTGTTAGAGCCTGCCCGCACCGCCTTTGGTGCGCCTATCTATGTGTCGAGTGGCTACCGCTGCACGGAACTGAACCGAGCCGTTGGTGGCAAGCCTACGAGCCAACACCTGCGTGGGGAGGCAGCCGACCTGCAAGTGAAAGGAGTGGCGAACCTGCGCAAGTTGTACAAGATACTCGACCGCCTGCCGCACGACCAACTGCTATATGAGACCAACGCCAAAGGCACAAAGTGGCTGCATATCTCGTTCGTAAAGTTCGGCAACCGAAACCAATCTATCGACAACTACAAAGCATAAACCCACACAAAACCAATAGCCTATGTACGCACGCACATCTTGTCAGACAGAATACACAGAGATAGAGCCGAATATGCTTATGCCGTATCGCACCCCGTGGTGTGATATGCTCGGCTGTTGTTCGGGAGAAACAATGGACATCCTGCACTTGTACTACCCGCTTGCGCTCTTGCAGGAGGAGATACACAAGCGCACCTCGTATCTCGGCAAGCACAGAGGCACGGAAAACGCTCCGCACCTGCTCGACCTTATCGCTATGACAAAAGACGAGAGCGACCTGTTCCACTCGTTCGCCCGCTCGGCAATGGCAAAAGTGTTCGACCCACTCGGCAAGCACACCCGCCATATAGAGAAAGCCTATATATGGGATGTCAATTGCCGCACTATAACGCTAACGCACGGAGCAGTACCACCGCAGACCTACATAAAGGGCGACTATATTCTCTACAAGCATATTCTGTATCTTGCTACGGGAGCAGGCGATAGCGATACGCTTGCCAACCTCGCACCGACAGAGGACTACCGAGAGAGTATTCACTACATCATTCAGTGGGACAAGAACCTCAACCCAAGTTTCATTGAGCCGTTAGACCAATCGGTGCAAGACGCATTGATATATTTCATTATTTGGAAATGGTTGCTCTCTGCATACCCAGACGACGCAAAAGTCTATGAGGCGCAGTTCCAAGACGCAATCAGCGACATACGAAAGTTCTCTGTGCGTATGTTGCCCGCAGTAATTGATAGAATACCCCGTATCTTTTAATCCCTTTGTCTTATGGATAGCGAGAGCGTAAAAGCAATAGAGTTGAGTGGCATTGTGCATAATGCCACTAAGATAGGTGTGCAGGATGGCGACTGCGAGGACTTGGTCAATCTGCGTTTCAAAGACGGCTCGTGGCGTGCAAGCGGTGACGGAAAGCATGTATTCTCTATGCAGTACCAATCGGATGTAGCCAACACCAACGGACTAACCTATACGCAGTTGTATATTCACACCAATGTCTATCGGCATATTCTCGGTGTGCGTGACGGCAGGCTCTATTGGTTTGGCAACATAGACGCAGACGGAGTGTTCGAGGCTCTGGACACCCCCGTAGAACTTACAACTGTGTCAGGCGATTTGTATATCTGCCAAACGGGACACCTGCTCACTATCATAGACGACGCAGGCGGCTTTGAGTACTTGTTGTTCAAGCCCGCCGACACACTCTATAAGAAACTCTATGTAGACGAGAACGGCTCGCAAACCGACAGAGGTGTCTATCCTTTCGGTGCTATTCATTTCAACTGGGCAGACGCAGGCGAAGCAGGCACTATCAATGACGACAAAACAAACCAAGAGGGGTGGGACGAATGGGGTAAAAGAACAGACTGGAGCGACGGAGGTCGGATAATAGAGATAAGAGGAAAGAACTTTGGCAGCCTTTCAGGTGGTGGATTGGAAACACTCCATAACACGATGGTTGAGATGTATGGCAAACTCCGTGAAAAAAACTATTTCACAGACCCATTCCTTGTATGTGCTGCGATAAAACTATATGACGGCAAATATATGTATGCCTCTGCGCCTACAATGATATTCCCTCGTCAGCGGGCATATAACACAAAAAGTCGCTGTGTACACAAAAACCCGACAGATAAACTAAATGATGGGTTTGATGAGATAACATCGAGAGGTGTCTATTCTAATAATGGCGCATTGCTTCTACCTAATGATACCATATCGGCAGATTGGGGTATGCCATACACCCATATAGATAATATACCCGGTCATATTCTCCATACACCTACGGATTTAACCGATGAGATAGGTACAAAAAGTATTCGCCCCGGAGAGATAGACGACTTCCAACATGCAAGGCAAGGTGGTGAAGATGTGTCTGGAGTATTCCGAAATGGTATATATGCTACAACACGATATACCATAGGAGGCTCTCTGTATGCGCCTGTTGGTTACTATGGCAGTGAAAAATCGTCTTGGAAGTTCCAAATACGAGGCTGCAATCTATGTGTGTCTATCGACAGTAACCTATTAAAGATAATGGAGGATAACAAAGATATATTTCAATCTCTCTGTATCTTTATCACACAACCATCATCTGTCTATGAGATGGATGTAGAAAAAAAAGGCTGGTGCAGACGGACATTAGATACTGTTGATGGTAGTGCTACAGTTACTAATGGTAGTATAACGACCACACAGTTTTTTCGTACCTCTGTAGCCAATATGTCCTATATGCCAAAACAGCGTGGTAACGATGACATTCAATACGACTTATTACATAGTCAATTTTATCTGCTCCGAGAGTACACACAAGATGAGTTACCTAATTTACTTAACAATCCAATAGTAGATTTACAAGACCCGAAATACGATGGAGTATTAAATAATATCGCCCAACAAGATACTCTAAAAGTTGAGGCAGTTACCCGATATTCCTATATTCCAAAAGTACAATACATTTATAATGGACGACTGCATATTGCCAACTACATTCGCACGCAATTTCATGGTTATCCACTTGATACATTTCATTTGAATAATCACTCATTGCAGTATTATCAGGATGGAAATGAATTCCGTTATTTCAAAGAGGCGTTATTCAAACTCACATCGTTCCACGATGACACACTATCTGAAAAGCGTACGACTCACTATCTAAATAGGTGGGCTAGTACTCAATTAAGAGAAGCAGTCCTAAAATCCAAAGATGTATCTGCATATATATTAGTAGAGGTCGAAACAATTAACAATGGAATACAAAATGTATGCAAGTATATCCCATTCACAAGCACAGGTAATAGCGATTTTATAGAGACACTTGACACGATACTATCTTTCCCTGATAGTCGTGCCAAGAAAATGACCATTAGTATCTTGGAGAATACAGATGGAAGTACAATGACGCTATATAAAAAAGAGTTTGAACTAAAACCTCATCCTTATTTGAATTTAGCCTATTATATGGACAAAGAACTTAGTCCGATAGAGTTAGATAAGAAAGGTACAAAATCGGTAACAGAATATCAGACAAACAAAAAACCAAATTTTAATCCTGCACCCGAAGAAAATAACACCAAGGAGGACTACCCCAACGGCTTGAAAGTGAGCAGCACGAACAACCCGCTCTATTTCCCCGTAGAGAACACTTACCAAGTCGGCTCGTCGGAGGTAGTGGCGATGATGTCCAACTCTGTCGCAGTCGGTACGGGACAGACAGGTTCAGCCCCGCTATATATATTCTGCAAAGACGGTGTGTATGCTATGTTCGTGGATGAGAAAGGCGAAATGGCTTACACCAACTCTCGTGTGATTGCTCGTGATGTATGCAACAATGCCAAGTCGGTTACGCCTATTGATAGTGGCGTGGTATTCACAACCGACAGAGGGCTGATGTCTATTGCGGGCGAGCAGGTGAGCGAGATAGGGCAGCCATTGGAGGGTGATTGGGTGCAGTTCACTACCGCCGACCATATAGACTTTTCCAAGATAGCCAAGAACGCCTACTATATGAAACGCCTTGCGGGTCTGCCCGATGAGAGCGATACGGCACAAGACAGTATGACGCAGACGGACTTTCTCTCGTATCTCAAAGGCAGTATCATTAACTACAACCACAACGAGTTTGAGTTGATGGTCAGCAACCCGAACTACAACTATACCTATATTCTCAACAAGCAGGGCGATTGGTCGCGCCGAGATATTCGTGCGGAGGAGTATGTGAATAACTACCCGACCTCGTATCGTATGGCGGGCAGTGAGTGGTATCAAGTAGACAAGCAGAGCGACGCAGACAATGGTATATTCCTTATGTCGCATATTATCAAGTTAGACAGTATCGGCTTTAAGGAGTTGCACCGAGTAGCCGCTCGTGGCTATTGGCAGACCTGCAACAAGAAGGTGTATAAGACCATTGACATACCGGAGAGTAAGAAAGAGATTACTCTCACTCCTGCACAAGGCACACTTGCTGAATATAATGAAAAATCCGTATCTGGTACTTTTATACGAAACATATCGCAAGACCTCTATCGGTTAGATATACCGGCAAGCCAATTCCAACAAGAACTCATCACCTCTTTATCCGAAGAGCAGATAGTAACGCTCCAATGTGTTGACTGCACTATCGATACGAGCGAGAGTAATAGCCTTTTAGTATTATATAAAATAACCGACGACTATGGTAATATCATTGATTCAGAAGAGTTTGATATTGACGATGTGACAGAAACAACAATCACACTCCGTTTCTATCCATTCTCACTTGCTACCGAGTTAGAGAGTAACAAAGCATACCACATCGTTCTATCTATTGAGGGCGAGGTCTTTCTCAAAAGTAACAACAATAGGCAAGAAACCGAGTTCGACTGCGAAAGAGAACTTATCGGCGACCGAGGAGGCTCACTTACAGCAGAACTACTTTCGCAAGTCAATAGTATATACAACTATACTATCAAAACAGCGCAAACAGATATACGGTTCAATTATGGTACGACCACCACTATACTCAAAGACCTGATTGAAATACCTGATAATAGTGTGGGCGTACTCAAGATAAGGACAGGTGAAAGTAAGATATTGTTATCAACCTACAACCAAGACGGCGAGAATGCCTCTACCCTTATCAATTCAATTCAAGTAGGTACAGAGGATACGAAGACTATCGAACCACCTGCAGTGCAGTTCCAACTTGTCAATGAGAAAGACGAAGTAGTCTATGCATTAGACTTATTTGACAGTGGAGACCGAGACAATCTAATCACATACGCCGATACACTCGATGGTGTTACTCGGACATTCTCTCTCTATCAAAACCTGCACTTGTATATATTGGGAGAAGAAAAAACCATTACACTACCCACAGGCAAATACCGCCAGCGAATAGTTACATCCGGCATAACAACTATAGCACCCACTACATTTTATGGTGCAGAGTTTAATGTGTCATACAACTGCAAACAGACAATAGGTAATATCTTAGACGCGACTTCTTACACCAACAACAACCTCATTGATAATGAAAACCTTCCTGCTGTTGAAATTGGAGATAATGGAGAGACGGCATACGCATATAGCCTTGATACCACCGTCAAGATTGATATGCATGCCGATAACTATCCACAACTCATAACCTATAACCAAAACGAATATGGCAATACAATATCGTTCACTATTCCTAAAAACTTATCTGCCAATCTATCACTTACATTCAATGGCAATGGCAATGGATTAGTGTTTGACTTGTATGCACTAAAAAAGGATGGAACGACCACCGTAGAGTGGAGTGACGGTGTCTCCGAGATTGACCCTGACTATGGAGAGGCTATCTTATGTATATGCGACAGTAATGGCAATATCGTATGGTCGTATGCTATGCAGGGCGATTTCGTTACCCTTAAAGAAGAGAACGAACGCATATACGATTGGCGCATACGGTACAAAATGTCAGACGATTATGATGCACAAAAGAAGCGTATTGATATAACACTCCCAACAGGTACATACCACACTGAAATACGATTACAGAATGTAATTGCCACAACAGAAGAAAGTTCAGCAGAGCATTATGCTAACTTTGTACTTACATGGGATATGAAAATTCATGCTACTATGTATATAGGTAGTGCCACCAATGAGTACAAGATGTTGGCACTCACTACGCCGACTATTGCCCAACATATTCTGCGTACTATTCCCGAACATACAGAGACGGTTGTTGATACAGACACCTCCTACGAGGGCTTGCTTGGCTTGTATATCTTTGGTTCGTACGATGGTCGCAAGTGGGCGTTGTTGGGACACCGAGAAAAGAGTGGCGATTTCCGTGATATAGGCGCATTGGTGGAGCGCACGGACTGCCGTTTCTTCCGTTTTGTCCTCGCAGGTCAGGTCAGCAAAGACAGCCGTTTCGACTATTTCGAGGTCAGCAGCCGCAAGTCCAAACTCAACGGCAAAATACGATAATAACCCAATCATCTCAATACAACTATGGCAAAACTAACTAAGAACAACTACCGCCGCTTCACGCGTAAGAGCCTGCTGCCTAATACCGACGGCAGCCGTCCCTCTTCGCAAGCCGCAGAGCATATCTTTCAGCAGAACATGCTTCTGCTCGACCGCTTTCATCATTACTACGACAGCCTGCAAACATTCCGCGACAAGCGTGAGCGTTGCAAGAAGTACTATTTCGGTGACCAACTCTCCGACCTTGTACCAGACCCAAGTGGCTGCGGACAGGTCAGTGAGGAAAAACTGATGATAGACCAAGGCATTACCCCGATGTCGCTCAATATCATCCGCAAGGCGGTCAAGGCAGTACTCGGTGTCTATTGCCAATCCAACTACGAACCTTTGGCGATAGCCCGCAACCGTGACGAGCAGAAACTCGGTGAGATGATGTCTATTGCTATGGAGTATGTCTATCAAAACGAGAACCTGCCGGAGATAAACACACGAGGTTTTGAGGAGTTTTTGCTCTCTGCATTGCCTGCATTCCGTGTGGGCTTTGATATTAACCACGAGCGCAAGAGCAGCGATGTGGTGGTGTCAATGGTGGACGACAACCGTCTTGCGTTTGACCCCAACACATCCGGGCAGTATTTCGAGCATATATCCTGCATAGGTTACTTGCACGATATGGCTTTGGGTGCCTTGCTTTCCAAGTTTGCTCATTCCTCGCAGGAGGCGGAGCAGATACGATTGATATATAAGGGCTGCGCAGAACGCTACCCCGTTACGGGGCAGCAGTTTAACCCAGACACCCGTCGCCCGCATATTGATTTCTTTCATCCTTTGCAGGCGGAGCAGTGCCGTGTTATTGAGATATGGACAAAGGAGCAGTTCGACTCGTTCTATTGCCACGATACCGCCAAAGGAGAGCAGTATTTTGTCCCCGTGTCCGACGAGGCTACCCTCGTAGCAGAGAACAATCGCCGTGTGTATGAGATGATGCAAGCGGGCGGCACAGCAGATGACGCTGCCCTGATAGACTACGAGTATCGTGTAGAGGAGAAATGGGTAGTGCGTTATCTCAGTCCGACCGGCTATGTACTACACCAAGAGGTCAGCCCTTATACACACGGCTCGCACCCCTTTGTGTTAGGTGCTTTCCCGCTCGTGGACGGCGAGATACACTCTTTTGTCGAGGACGCTATTAACCCCCAACGCATGACAAACCGCCTGCTCTCTCGTATCGAGTACCAGCGCATGAACGACATCAAGGGTCTGTTTGTCGTTAATAAGAAAGTATTAGAGCGCAGCGATGTGAAATTAGAGGAGATAGCCCGTACCATTACCTCGCCCGCAGGCGTTATGGTGTTAGATTGGGAGGGTGGCGAAGAACCTTTCAAGCAGGTGCATAGCACGAGCAGTAAGCAGGACGATGTGCAAATGCTCACGCAGTATATGAACCTGCTCAACGAGATTACGGGAGCGCACGCCGCTATGCGGGGCGAGCAAGCCAAGAGTGGCACGCCCTCCTCTCTCTATGCGCAGGAAACGCAGAACGCCAACAACAACATTGCCGATATGCTGCAATGGTACAATGGTCTTGTGCGCAAGCGCGACTATAAGATAATGCAGGTCATACAGCAGTACTATACCGAGCGGCGGTATATGAATATCGCAGGTAAGGACTATTCGGAGGAGAGCAAGTGGTATGACCCCGATAAGGTACGCAATTCGCAGTTCGACCTCGCATTGGTTGAGAACCAGTCGCAAGGTATGTTCCGTGTGCAGAACGAGAATTTGCTGCTTTCTTTGTTACAGAGCAACGCCATCGATTTGGAAACCTATCTCGAAAGCAGCAGTTCGCCCTTTGCGGACAAGATGTTGGAGCGGTTGAAAGCCAAGCAGCAAGAGGCACAACAGCAGCAAGCAGCCGTCCAAGCGAAGCAGGCAGCGGCAGCCCAATTCCAAGCCGCCCAAACAGAGCAACAGCCAACCACCCCGCAACCGCCCGCACAGCCTGCCTAATCCGCGCGTGTATTTGCTATAGGAACACTATAAGAACTCCCCAGCCACCACACAGACCTATGGCAAAAAACAAACCAAAAATAGATAGTACGCCGATAAGTCAGCAACTTATCATAACAGGCATAGGGAAAT
>CAVEFV010000070.1:0-10119 GCA_963615025.1 Firmicutes bacterium CAG:95
GCTCAGACAGTACCTCCGCTTTTCGCAGTACTCGCTCGATTTTTGACGCACCGACACAAGGCCGAAAGTGGGGGCTGTTTCTTTTGGGGTGAGTGTTTAGAGTTGAGGGTTGAGAGAAGTTGTTTAGTTGAGGAGTTTAGGAGCCACGCAGAGAGACATAGCACGCTATGGCTCTACAGCGGGCATGAGCGATGTTACATTCGATGTTACAGCATACATAAACGATATTGCATTCGACAGTAGTTCTGCTTTTCGCAGTACTCGTTCGATTTTTGGCGCACCGACACAATGTTGAACATGGGAATACAAAGTATTCAACAGGCAATGAAAGAACCTTGATTGCGGGTGCTACTTTACAGGTGAGTCGTTCGTAGTTGTATAGTAGTTGGTTCGATAATCACCCAAGAATCACCCAACAATCACCCAAGAATCACCCAAGAACGACCCAAGAAAAACACAAAGAGAGTAGTTAGAGAATAGTTAGAGAGTCCTATTCGTTTTGCTGGCGTGTCCGCCGGAAGAGGCTACTGATAAACCACTTATAAACAAGAGATATATTGCAAAGGACAGGAAGTGAAGTATCGGGATATTCGGATGGAAAGTATATTGTATGAACGAAAAATAAATAGTAACTTTGCGGGCATAAAAATTTCACCGCTATGCAAAACGACATTACTATCTTCTGTAAGAATACGAAGCAGTACCACACAGTTCCCCGTGGTTGTTCGGTAGGGGAGGTGTATAAGATATTGGGGCTTCATCTGCCCTATCCTTTGGCTGCTGCCCGTGTAAACTACAAGGTAGAAGACTTGAACTTCACCCTTTATCGTCCGAAGGACATAGAGTTTTTGGATGTGGGTTCTCCCAGCGGGATGCGGTGTTATGTGCGGACACTGAGTATGGTGTTCAGTTGTGCCATTCACGAATTGTTCCCCAATGCAGATTTGCGGATAGAGCATCCTATCTCGAAAGGTTATTATTGCACCATACAATGGCGCAAAGAAGATGTTCCTCATCCTGCACTTGACAAGCAGATGGTTGCGGCTATTCGTGAGCGTATGCAACAGATAATAGCCGAAGACCGTCCGATAGTATCGGAAGAACGGCGGACACAAGAGGTGATTGAGATGTTTCATGAACATACGGATGGTGAATCGAATTTGTTTGAGACATTTGGTGAGCCTTACACCCGTTATTTCCGTATGGGGGATTATATTGATTACTACAGCGGTGTGTTAATGCCGAGTACCGGATGTATATTCCTGTTTGATCTGGAACTATACTTTGACGGGATGTTGCTTCGTGTTCCGAATCGCGAAGAGCCTGTGCGCTTGGAAGAGAATATTCCTCAAGAAAAGACCTTCGGCATATTCAACGAGTATATCGGTTGGAACAAGTTGATGCATATCAATAATGTGGCAGACTTCAACATTGCCTGCAAGAAACATGAGGCTTTTGACATGATTAAACTGTCGGAGGCACTACATGAGAAGAAAGTGTCACAAATTGCTGATATGATTGCCAATCGTAAAGGTGGCAGACCGAAGTTTATCTTGATTTCCGGTCCGAGTTCATCGGGCAAAACAACCTTCTCGAAGCGATTGACGATACAACTGCGGTTGAACGGGATTACTCCTGTGGTGATTAGTATGGACAACTATTTCGTGAACAGAGAGGATACTCCACGAGATGAGAACGGTGAATGGGACTTTGAGGATATCCGTGCATTGGACTTGGAACTGTTCCGCAGTCAGTTGTATGATTTGCTGCAAGGAAAAGAGATTAGTTTGCCTACTTTTAACTTTGAGGACGGGAAGCGGCATTACTTGGGAAACAAGTTGAAAATGGAGAAAGACAATGTCGTTATTTTGGAGGGTATTCATGCACTTAACCCTGCATTGGTGCCTAATATACCGGAGGAGGCAACATTCAAGATTTATGTATCGGCACTGACGACCATCAATTTGGACAACCATAATTGGATACCTACGACCGATACGCGGTTGCTAAGGCGTATTATTCGAGATTATCGTTATCGCAATTATTCTGCGAAGGAGACTATTGCCCGTTGCAATAGTGTGAAGAGGGGAGAAGAAAAGTGGATATATCCCTATCAGGAGAATGCCGATGCGATGTTCAACTCTGCCTTGTTGTTCGAATTGGCCGTGTTGAAGCGTCATGCCGAGCCAATCTTGGCGGAGGTTCCCAAACATTGTGAGGAATATACAGAGGCACACCGTCTTCTGAAGTTCCTGCAGTATTTTGTCAGCATCCCAGAGAAAGAGATTCCACCTACCTCGTTGCTGCGTGAGTTTGTGGGTGGCAGTTCGTTCCGTTATTAAAAGTACATTGCCTATGAAACGATTGTTACTATGTTTGTTTATGGCGCAAATAGGTATTTTTATTTGTTCAGCCAACAACCCGGCAGACTCTACTGCTGTTCAGCGTGCGAGTATCTTTGCAGATATGGAGGAGGATGTAGTGGTGATTTCAGACCCTTCGATTGACAGGGTGTTATTGGATAAAATCAACAATATCCACCGTGAGCAGGTGACGATACAGGGTTATCGTGTGCAAGTATTCTCGAGCAACCGGCAAAAGACGGCAAAGGCAGAGGCATACAAAATGGAGAAATTGGTGAAGGAATCGCAGATTGAAACATCGGTTTATGTGCTTTATAACCCTCCGTTCTTCAAGGTAAGGTTAGGTGATTTCAGGACGATGGAAGAGGCGCAGGCAATGTTAGAAGAGGTGGTACGCGTATTGCCACAACTGCAGGCGGAGACATATATTGTACGCGATCAGATACAAGTCATACAATAAGAAAACCTATGGATATGCAGTCTTTTACTCCCTCTGCGGAGTTGACAGATAAAATAGCAAACACTACACGCCAATTGTTGCAACAATTGGGAGAAGACCCAGAACGCGAAGGTTTATTGAAGACTCCGCAGCGGGTGGGTGAGGCTTATCAGTTTTTGTGTAAAGGTTATTCGGAAGATGCAGTGGCGATATTGCGTTCTGCTCTTTTTCATGAAGCCTCGCAACAGATGGTGTTTGTGAAAGATATTGAGTTTTACTCCCTATGTGAACACCACTTATTGCCGTTCTTCGGTAAAGTGCATATTGCTTATATTCCCGATGGAACCATTACGGGATTGAGTAAGTTGGCTCGTGTAGTGGATGTTTATGCCCGTCGGCTGCAAGTGCAGGAGCGTATGACACGGGAGATATTGGACAGTATTAACGATGCCTTGCACCCCAGTGGAGCCATGGTAGTGGTAGAGGCTCGTCATCTTTGCATGCAGATGAGAGGTGTACAGAAGACAGGGGCTATTACCACCACGATGCAGTATTCGGGTGTGTTCAGTGAGCCGACACGAAGGGAAGAGTTCTTGCAACAGATACGATTCTGAAGCAAATTCTATATCTATCAGTTCATAACAAGAATCTTGACTAACGCATATTCGCTTCCATCTTCATTGTTGCAGTGTGCATAGTAGATACCACTGCGTACACGCTTGCCATAAGCATCCAGACCATCCCAAATGGCAATACCTCCATTGGAACGGGTGGAACATATCAAATTGCCAGCGGTGTCGGTTATCTTCACTATTGAGTTGTCGGATAGTTTTGCAATCGTTATCACGCCTTCAAATCCTTGTCGTATCGGATTAGGATAGGCGTAAACCTCACTCAAGTTCTCACGACCTTTGGCTGCATCGCCTTGATAAGAGAGCAGTCCTGCGCTTGTGCCTATAAACACTTCGCCATTATCATCGTTCGTGGCAATGGCAGTGATACTGTTCGACAATAATGGGGAGTTTTCTGCCGTGAAGTGTTCAATCGTTTCTTTTCCATCTTCTGACATCAAATATAAACCGGAAGAACCCGTACCTATCCATTTTCGATTCGCCCCATCTACGGCAATGGCATATATACTTTCGTCATTTAGTAGATAATCCGCCAAATTCGTTCCGTCGTTTCTTCGAATCTTTATCCGTGTGCAAGCGTTTGAAGAAAAGAGCGTCTCGGGGTTGTCGAACTTAAGGATACCGGCATTAGTACCCACCCAAAGCGCACCGGACTTGTCTTGGGCAATGGAATAGACAAATTCGGGAGAAATGGTATTGTTATCTTGGTCGATGAAAGAAGAATAAAATGCGGCTTTATCATCGTTGTTGTTATCATAAGTGGCATTGTCGTTGAATATACCTATGCCTGCTCCTGCCCGTGCATTGGTGGTAAACTTCACATTGGGATTTTGATTTGATATAAGGATATCCTTACAACGATTAAGTTTATCGGTCGCAACATTCCCAATGGTATGCCACTGCCCATTAGGAGAGAGTATCTTCACACCATCGGCAGAGGCGTTATACATCCACAGATTGTTATTATCGTCTACGGCAAAGGCATCGACCCAAGTGTAAAGATGAGGTTCATTCTCTACGCGCGTAGAAAGCGGGCTGTTATCAACATTGTGGAGTTTATAAAACTCATTGTTGCGGAACTCTATTACTCCCCCTCCGCCAAAGGCTGCAATAAAGAAGTGAGTCGGGTCTCCGTTAAGACAAATCATATCCGTGAAGTCCTGTGTATAGTACCCAATATGCTCCATAAAATATGATTGTGGGAAGTTTATCCAAGTGCCATTATCATAGACAGCAGCATGACCGTCACGCCCATAAAGCACTGCAAAATAGCCTCCCGATACGACATATACTCTACCCTCTTTTACCCGAATGCGATAGATGGTATTACTGATAGGACCTTCAGGAATATATTGATTAGTGATGTTGTTGCGAGTGTCATATTTGCCTATGCCTGATTCGTAATATGCGAACCAATAAGTTCTATTGAATGCATCGTACGACATATCCGCAGCATTGACAAAGACATAGATTGGGGTTGCCGTTAGGGCAGTGTCAATGACATAAGTAAGTTTGGTTGTCAATACATATAACCTATCGTCTGTTGTTTTGATACAGCGAATACTACTCATCCCCGCATACGGAGTCCAAAGACCATCGTCTTGGAGATACAATGTGCTATCTCGCAACAAGCACAACTGATTGTTGAACACGGCGACTTGTTGGATATTCCGATTCGGGATACCCTTCAATGTGTTCCAATGAGCATAATCCACCAAATTATCTTGCAAACTCGCAGCATAGATAGAATCTTTTGAAGCCGCATAGATAGAGTCGTTGAAAATACATATTGATTGAACAGCAATTTTAGCGGCTTTAGCACCGATATAGTAGGTATCTTGTATCTCACGCCGACGAAGATTGAGAACCAAAATGCCAAAATTCATCGATATATAGGCTTGGTCTTTATACAAACAAATAGAGTTAGCCTGCTTGCTTAGTGTTATCTGAGCATTATATAGATCGGGTATATTGTAAACCGTGTCATCATCATAAAGAATATCGATATTCCCGTTGGCATACATCAGCAGTAATCCGTGTATGTCCTTCGAATAGCGCATCTGTACAATGCCAATATCACTCAACCCCATCAGTTTATCGCAACGCTCGATTTCCTCTGTTTCTTTGTCGAGATAATACAACGCACCATCGCTCAAAGCATACACCCGTTGCTCGGTTTGCTCAATAGAGGTTACATTGTTATAGGCATAGTGAATATTCCACCCATGCATCTCTGTCTGAGACCACAGGAATGGAGATGTGAACAACAACACAATAAACAAATAGCGTCTCATAGATAATTCTGATTAATAAATTCCCATAATGCAGCAAGTGCTTTGCTGCGATGACTTATTTTATTCTTTTCTTTCTCTCCTAATTGCGCAAAAGTATCGGTGAAACCATCGGGTATAAACAGTGCATCATAGCCAAATCCATGTTCACCTTGCTCTTTTTCGCCAATGGTTCCCTCTACAATGCCTTCAAACTGATGCTCTTCACCATGCAAAATAAGAGTAATGACCGTCCGAAAACGAGCATGTCTATTCGTGCAACCTGCCATTTCTTGCAGCAACTTCGCACAATTGCGAGCAGAGTCAACAGGGTATCCTGCATAGCGCGCCGAATAAACACCAGGGGCACCATTCAAAACATCTACCTCCAAACCTGTATCGTCAGAAAAGCAATCCACTCCATAATGCTCGTAAACATAGCGTGCTTTCTGACGAGAATTACCCTCTATTGTAGATGAGGTTTCTTCTATATCTTCGAAACAAGCAATATCCGCCAAACTCAACACTTCTACTTTTCCGGAGAATATCTCTCTGACCTCTGCCAATTTATGACTATTATTGGTCGCAAATACTATTTTCATACGCCTGCAAAGATACCATTAATTATGCAGACTCGGAAGAGTTGACAAGAAAACTATTCAAAAACACCTTCTATTGAATTACTTAAGAGGTGATTTATAGCGCATCACTTCAATATTTCTACAAAAAATGTCAGTTTATGGTTACAAACTACAAAAGTATGTCGTATTTTTGCAACAATCCTTTTTAGGGACAAAAAAAACACGAGTGTTTGTAATTAAAAATATAATAACATGAAAGCGTTAAACAAACTTACTGCTCCCAAGAGCGTTGCTCCTGAGCGTATTATCCAATTTGGCGAGGGTAATTTCTTGCGGGCATTTGTTGATTGGATTATTTATAACACCAACCAACGCACCGATTTCAATGCAAGTGTAGTCGTTGTTCAACCTATCGACAAAGGTATGGTAGAATGGCTCAATGGTCAAGATTGTATGTATCATGTCAACTTGCAAGGTCGCCTCAACGGGGAAGCCGTCAACTCATTGACCCGTATCGACTCTATCTCACGAGCCCTTAATCCTTATTCACAAAATGCGGCTTTTATGGCATTGGCTGACCAGCCTGAAATTCGTTTCGTTATCTCCAATACCACAGAGGCCGGTATTGCTTTTGACCCTGCATGTAAGTTCGCAGATGCACCGGCTTCTTCTTATCCCGGTAAGTTGACACAACTACTCTATCGCCGTTTCAAGACATTCAAAGGAGCACCCGACAAAGGTCTTATCATCATGCCTTGTGAGTTAATCTTTTTGAACGGACATCACCTGAAAGATTGTATCTACAAATACATCGAACTTTGGAAGGAGGACTTTGGGGCTGACTACGAAGCCTTTAAGAAGTGGTTTACCGACTATAATTATGTGTGCGCTACTTTGGTTGACCGTATTGTTCCCGGTTTCCCACGCAAAGAAATCAAACAGATACAAGAGAAGATCTGCTACGAGGACAACTTGGTCGTGCAAGCAGAGATATTCCACTTGTGGGTAATTGAGGCTGCAGAGAACTTGTCGCTTGAACAATTGGCAGAAGAGTTTCCTGCAAACAAAGCCGGATTGAATGTACTCTTTGTCAAATCGGAAGCACCTTATCACGAGCGCAAAGTTACCTTACTGAACGGTCCGCACACGGTATTGTCGCCTGTGGCTTATCTCTCGGGCGTAGATATTGTGCGTGATGCTTGCAATCACCCAATCATTGGTCAGTACATCCACAAGGTACAGTTCGATGAGTTGATGCAGACACTTAACTTGCCTATGGACGAACTCAAGCAGTTTGCTGCTGATGTATTGGAGCGTTTCAACAATCCTTATGTTGACCATCAGGTTACCTCTATCATGTTGAACTCTTTCCCGAAGTTCCAAACACGCGACCTACCAGGACTGAAAACCTACCTGCAACGCAAAGGAGAACTACCGAAGGGACTTGTTTTGGGTCTTGCTGCCATCATTACCTACTACAAAGGCGGCGTAAGAGCCGATGGAGCACCTATTCAGCCTAACGATGACCCACAAATAATGGAATTACTGAAAAACTTGTGGGCAACTGCAGACTACCATAAGATAGCAGAAGGCGTACTTGCTGCAAAAGACCTCATCTGGACGGAGCATGGCGACCTCAATCAAATACCCGGTTTAACGGCGATGGTAGAGCATTTCCTTCGTGATATTCAAGAAAAAGGTATGCTCGAAACGGTTAAATCTATTTTGTAAACTTATTTATGTGTCAGGGAGAGATGCGTCTCTCCCTTTCTTTTGCCTTCCTCTATGACACCTGTTTTTCGCATTAATCCTGCCGACAATGTGGCAGTGGCTATCGTTCCTCAAACAGCAGGCACGGTGATTTCTATCGATGGAATCAATGTTCCTATCCGTCAGAATATACCAGCAGGACACAAGATTGCGCTTAAAGATTTCGCCGAAGGAGAAAATGTCATCAAGTACGGATACCCTATCGGACACACCTCTTGTCCTCTGCGTATCGGTGATTGGGTCAACGAACATAATATCAAAACCAATCTTGCCGGACTGCTCAACTACGAATATCATCCTGTCCCTATTGAGCAACACAATGCCCCTAACCAGCAATTAACTTTCAAGGGCTATCGGCGGAAGAACCATCAAGTAGGTATTCGCAATGAGGTGTGGATTATCCCCACCGTCGGCTGTGTGAACGGGATTGTTTCGCAATTAGCTGAACAATTGAGAGCAGAGACCCATACAGAAGGAGTGGACGCCATTGTCGCTTTTCCGCATAACTACGGTTGCTCGCAATTGGGAGACGACCACGAGAACACGAAGAAAATCTTAAGAAATATGGTTTTACACCCCAATGCGGGTGCTGTTCTGGTTGTAGGATTAGGCTGTGAAAACAACCAACCTGACATATTCCAAGAATTCTGCGGAGATTACGACCACGACCGAGTGCAATTCGTTGTTGCACAAAAAATTCAAGACGATGAAGTTGACTATTGTATGCCTATCCTGCGAGAGTTATACAAAAAAGCAGCGGCAGACCAACGGGAAGACATACCCATCGCTGAACTCCGTGTAGGACTAAAATGCGGTGGTTCTGACGGCTTCTCCGGTATAACCGCCAATCCACTTCTGGGGATGCTTTCCGATTTCTTGGTTGAACAAGGGGGAACCACAGTCCTGACCGAAGTTCCCGAAATGTTCGGTGCAGAAACTATACTCATGAACCGTTGCAAAACAGTTGAATTATTCGATCAGACCGTTAAACTCATCAACGATTTCAAGGAGTATTTCCTATCGCATGGAGAACCTGTAGGAGAAAATCCTTCGCCTGGAAACAAAGCCGGAGGCATATCTACATTGGAAGAAAAAGCACTCGGATGCACACAAAAATGTGGAAAAGCACCTGTCTCCGGCGTACTTCATTATGGAGAACGACTAACCACTAAAGGACTCAACCTACTCTCTGCACCAGGCAACGACCTCGTAGCCGCTACTGCACTCGCTGCTGCAGGTTGCCATCTTGTTTTGTTCACTACCGGTCGAGGGACACCTTTCGGAACCTTCGTTCCTACCGTAAAGGTCTCAACCAATTCCGCTTTGGCAAAAAACAAACCTACTTGGATTGATTTCAACGCGGGAACTATGGTAGAAGACGAACCTGTACAAGAAGTCTTCAGACGCTTTATTGATTATGTCATACGGGTAGCAAGCGGAGAATACACCAACAACGAACGAAAAGCCTACCACGAGATTGCTATCTTCAAAACAGGTGTTACCCTCTAACCTGTTTAGGCAAACGCATACACAAGACGGAAAAGTACAAATCTACTTTTCCGTCTTTTTGTTTTACATCCATAAATATTCCCTTTTCATCGGTAGTTTTATAAATAACAACAATGAGATTTCAAGGAGACTTGAGGGATGCGCTAAAATAATCTTTCAAATCGAAATCTATCTCAAGAAACCTCCGCATTATCAATACAACACATTGTACCCCAAATAAGGCTGTCTAATAAGTAAGAGTTAACAACTACTATACAGAGGGGCTATTAACAATGAATGAGCAATGTGTGGGAGTTATGGGTTTTATGGGACGAGTGGGAGGGATGGAAGGAACACTTATGCCTTTATGCACTGTGTTTATGGGGTTAGGCGTTATTTAGTTGGTTGAAAGGGTTAATTAGGTCAAACGGGAACATGTTGTTCTGTCTTCGAAGGGGAGTTGAGAGCCATAGCACGCTATGGCTCTACAGTGGGCAATGAACAATTAACAGGCGTAGATGATATGAGAGCCATAGCACGATGTTCTTCATTTCTTTTGCTTGAACAAAAGAAACG
>CAVEFV010000071.1:0-10017 GCA_963615025.1 Firmicutes bacterium CAG:95
GGTAGTGGTAGGATAGTGGTAGGGTAGCAGTAGGGCGATCGTCCTTATATCAGTCTTATACAAATGGGAGAAAATAAAGTAGATATTTCGTTATAGATTGACAAATTACCACACAATAACTCATTGTAGATTGGGCAATTTAATAAGAAGAGGCTGTCTAACAACTTTAGACAGCCTCATTAGTTCCGAATCTCTTGTCTTTATTCTTTGCTCCTTATTCCCTCCTCCTGATTTCCCTGAACAATCTTCCTCTGTCTTCTATGCCTTTCCCCTACAGCACACCCATAAGCCAACGCCAATACACTAAGGAAATACCACCCGTCTGTCATAGGGAGCCATTCGCCGGTCGCAGGTCCGCCCTTACCAGGAGGGGCTTTCTTTATAGAAACCGCAAAAGCAGCACCATCAATATAATATCCTGCCACCTCGTGATTCATTTCGTGCTGCCTGTAATGCGAAGTGGAAGAAAAACCGATCTCGCTGAGTAATCCGCCATTATATACATACGACGACCTCCCTTTTCTCAAGGATTTACCTATTGAGTACATCTCTCGTGCAGTATAAGGACTGCCGGCAGAACTCTCAAAAGAAGAAGATCTACCAACCGATGTCCTGATAGGGACATACACCATACTTACCGACGGAATACTGATAGAAGAGTAAGAATAATCTGACAGATAAGGACACACTCCCGAATAGACATTCATTGCTTGTGTTGCCCAATAGAACAACATTGCAAGCAGGAGGATAAAACATCTCTTCATAGTTCTTATCAAATTATATCTTACAAGGGGTCCCCTCTAAAACCCCTCGCAGAGAAAAGGGGTTTTAGAAGAATACCCCTTAGTATATCAGTGTTCTAAGCATAGTCCATTCATTATTCACCAACACTCTTACTACATACATACCTGACGGAAGCGGACATCGTACCTCATTCCCCGATGAGGAAGAGATACTTACCACCCGACCTAATGCATCATAAACAATATAATCTTCAATACTGTCTTCTGCATACAACCACATCTCTCCAATGCCACCAACTGCATACACTCTCGAAGAATGCATATCCGATACATCTGTCTCTATCTCTTGATGCGCTGTACGCCTTAAATAATACCTCACACTACCATCTGTCGGAGCATAAAACGACAACGCCATATCATTCACCAAAGGTGTCGCCGTCAATGTCTGGGCGTCATACAACTCCCACTCCTCCGTACCACCATCAAAACGAATAGTCATCGCCCCTATAGTATGTTGCGCATACACGCAAAGAGGTATCGTATCTTGATCAAATTGTGCATTAATACTCAACGGTTGTTTGTCCTCCGACAGACTGAACACCCCAAATGGAGTCTTCCACTCATCAAGAAGCAAGAATGTCGCATCCTCATTCTGCAGGGCATCATTCGATGAACCTCTATCGGTCACAATAGCAGCACGAGAGGTAAATTCACCGCCATAACTCTCATCCATGGCAGTAACAGTTACATAAAGAATCTCTTTGTCCGGCGAAGGTGCTTCCTTTCTCGCAGGTGCGCCCGACGAAACTTTCCCGTCGCCCAAACAAAGCATATCCGGTGTAAGACGCAAGGTCACAGATTGCGCCGCCGTACTTGTCTGCACCAATATACCACGCATAGGGGCTACATAACGATACTCTCCGCCATCAACAGATATATCATTTACAATGGCTGTCAATTCCTGCGTACCCTCTGTAAGCACATAATACGATGCCTGCAAGTCTGCATTACCATCCAGGAGTTTATCCATATCAATATAAGCCCAAGTCGGATTACCAAACAAGAACAAGTTACCTGCTGCATCATAATTACTCAACAACATCGACATTCCATATTCTGTCGCAGAGTATTTATATGCAGGACGCCCAAACTCCGAACCACGGGCAATAGACACAACAGGCGAAGACTTCCAAAGATTGTTATAATACCATTTGTATTGGCTATCAGACTTCGGCAAACGAAAACTCACCATCGATGCACCTGCGCTACTCTCTACCCACAACGCCACACCGACACCGGCAGGATAGGCTGTATTGAGCGCATTAAGAGGCTCTGTCCATTCTGAACTGATAACAGGAACATCACAATCCCCATAGTTGATCATCGATTTATTGTAGAGCGACTGCCATACCGTATTGTCTAATCGGTCAGCGGCATAAGCACCATCCGCCTGTTCTATTGTCTTCACTGCAAATACATCTGTCGAACTCTCTCCCGATGAGGGTGTCCAGAAGTCGCCGGACACTCCCTCGCCAAGAGGCATGGAACAAATAACCCAACGATTAGTCGGTACTTCCATATCCACTACTGCCTTACCACCGATACTTACAAAATGCTGATTAAGAAGAGTCCCTCCTGCAGGCAGGTAAATATCCCGACAAGTAAAAGGTACAAAGTTTATGTCAAAAGAAATATACTTCGCAGCATCCTTCTCCATACGGACACCCGTCCTCTGTGTCTCGTCAAACACTAACATCGCCTCTGGAACAACATTATCGCCTGCTTGCAAAATAACATTGGTCTCTGCCAACGGACAGAAGGCCGACTTACCGTCTTCTGTCTTCCAATTATCATCATCGTTCCATGCGCTACTGCCCGACAATGGCGACCACACTACACGGTCCGGAACAATAGCCAGCGAGAACACTGTCTCTGTGGAAAGCGAACAATCTCCCGAGTCATAATCCTCCTCCCGCAATCGGAACGAATAGGTATATCCTTCCTTCAACTGTTCAACCCCCGTGAGCGTAATCTCTGTATCCGTCTTTTCCACTATCGTATTTTGCAATGGCAAATTCAATTCCCCGACCATTGCACTCTGATCGTCCGTAGCATACAGAACAGCAGATGCAAAGTGGAAAGTCTTATCCCCCGCAAAGTTGCAGAAGATAGGAATATCCACCACACCCGTTTTCGCTTGCGTTGCACTGACACGCACCATACGGGGACGGGAAGTCACGAAATCAGGCAAGGTATCTGTCCCTGCATAATCAAGTTCAGTTCCTATACGAATCGCTTTCAATTCCAAATTACGAATCATCACTTCCCCGTAAACAGGATCTGTACAAACATCAACAGCCTCTGTGGTTACATTCCCGTTATCATCCAACAGAAAACCCGTTCCCTGTATAGGAAATGCAGTATACATCAACGAACGAATCAGTTTATCTGCCGACAGATATACCTCCAGACTTTGCATATCCGTCGTCAGATAATGCGATTTGGTCAAACTGTTCAACAATGCCGTCTGCGCAGCACTGGCATTACCCGCCCGTCGGGCCTCTATGGCAGCACGGATCTCAGCAAAACTCGCATGATAAAGAGAATAATTGGCATCAACATACTCCGGCGTACCCCACAGGAAGTCCGCACTGCATATCGCCTTCTTTCTCACAATACTCGTCGCAGTGTTGCTGATAAAGAGCCGCTCCACCCCAAAACGAATCAAGCGGTTACTGCAATCGTCTATCCTATGACCTTCGCGTATCCGCTCACCATCCACAGTCAGGTACATCGAACCTTCTACCTGCAACTCTGTTCTCAAACCGCATGTCGCATTACGCAACTGCGATGGGTCGGTCGCTACATATCCCACATAATACTTATCCGGAACCAATGTGGCACGAGTCGCAACATATAGCACCTGTACACCATTCTCCTCCACATAACCTACCGTCGGCGTTTTCGTTGCATCAGAAGCATAAGCGTCAAACGATACAAGCGAAGAATAGACAGGATAGTTCGCTATCGAACCTTTCACGGGAATACTGCCGTACGACTCTCCGCCTTGCTCCACTTTCCCATAATAATCCATATCAATCACCCTGTCCGAATCATCCGTCCACTGATAATATAGATGACTGACATTGTTCAAGTTCTGATTATCTAAGGCAATCCTTAAATAGGTCGTCAGTTCATCACCCGTCGGGTCAATACATGCCTGACTCGATGCTTGCAACGAACGGACAGGAGGCTTCGATGCCAATATCTGGAAGTCATCAAAGATAAAGTCATTACCGCTTATGTTGTTCCCTTTGTTCGTTATCACAAGCGAATACGATTCATAGTCCTCTTCCATCTCGATTGGCACTACAATACGCTGCCACTGACCTGCCGTCGCAATCTCACCCGTAGCATAAGTAAGTATCGTCTTCGTCTGACCATTAACAACACCCAACAAGGTGAAGTCAAACTGTGGCTGCGAACCGGAATTCTGTATCGCTGCAAAATAAGCGGACAAATACATCACTGCGCCGGGACAGAGATTCGTGTCCACTTTTATAGTGAATAACTTACCGGGTTCAGGAGCACCGTCCACATAAAGGAAATAACCATCTTTCGCATCCTCTATCGTACCACTCGAACCATGATTATACACCCCTCCGATAAACCATTCGTGCAAACCATCTGTCGAGTTCAATAGGGCATAATCCGACCAAGTGGGGTCTTGCGTTCCACTATGCACCAAACGCTCATCCGGTGTCAGAGCCGAATAGAAGAAACCGTATGTCGATTCCGCCCAGTCAAGGGGTGTCGGACAATAGGTCGGCGTAGTCGTCTGCGGAGCATCCGCATTGAAACGCTCATCATATAGTGTGTCCAAATCATTCAGATTCGATGCCTCTGTAGGCGACACTGTTGGACCGTATCGGGAAGGGTCAACAAACCGTACAGTGAATTTCGCAATATAATAATAGGTTCTGTTTTGCCCGCTCCCGCCTTGTCCTACCCGTGCCGCCAAGGTATAGGTCTGCGTTCCTACACTATTCGACGACACCTTGATATACTGATTATTTACTATATCTTCCTCCTTAGGCTCAACACCGTTCCACAACCATGTAGCCGACGAAAGATTATTTATTGCAGACGAACCCTGATAGTAATAATTCGGATAATTACCCCCGTTAAACTGATAAGAAGGACCAATATACAGCGAACTCCCTATCGGAGCCATCAGCGTATATTCTTCCATGTAATTGCCCGTATAACGACTGGGTCTCGTCGTCCCTTTGTAATTCTCTACCTCCGCCGCCATTTCCGCTGCGGGACGAATATCGAAGATAATACGCTGCGACAAGGTAGGCTCTGTAACGCACTTATTGGTAGCATCAATCACAAAATCTTTGTAACATGACTGCTCGCACATAATCGTCCGACGGACATCGGTTTCCCTGCAAGTATAAACAGGATAATTACTTGTTCCCTCATCCTTATCACTGTTAACAACCACCAATCCCTTGTCCGTCTCATAATAAGTCGCATTGCCATATTTCGTACCTATACCGACACTCGACGGACTGAGCGAAGAGAGAACACCCTCCGTACCGCTACCATAAACAAACCAACGACGATAAGCATAACGAGAACTCGCGGCTAACGGAATAAGACTCACACTGCTTCCCGATTTCACATAAACAATCTGGGTCTGCTCATGCACACCCTGCAAACCATCAATAAAAGACCGTTGGGATTGACCTTCAGAATGAATGAATGTGTAGCCGGTATAAGTCGCAGCGTGGAGGGAAACGAGGGGCGCATTCATCAGGAGAATGCATAGTAGCAATATACTTTTGCAATAAGTGTTTGCTTTGTTATCCATCGACTATAGACTTAACTTTTCATTGTTACGATAGTTACGAATCAACAGATCTTTCTTTGCACCTTATCTTTTCCAATCTACCACCTACTACCTTATTTCCACACTATTCCTTCATACTTTTACCTTATATTCTTTATTATTTCCGAACAACTACAAGCAAGAGTTGTTCCCCTTACCCGTACCTTAACGACCGCAAAGATACAAAATCTCCCGTCCCTGTGCAAGTGAAACACAAAAAAAATATCTTTTTTTTTCGGAACCTACCTCCTAGCCCCGTCATTCCTAATTCTCACATACCCCCACCCTTGCACCGCCAAATATCTCTCTACAGATCCCGAACCAAGCGTACCGACAACCCCGTTGAACGAGGTGCTGCATCCCGTGTCTCAAGCCTTTCGCCAAACGACACACAATAGGCTTTCTCCCTGTCTCCATCCACCGCCGTACTCGACCAATAGTAACCTCTCTCCTGTTCTTCCCTCACCTCTTTCCCTACACGCCTACCCGACGCAGGCAGAAATACCGCACCCGCTATATCCATCTCTACCCACTGCTCCATACTGAAACAATAAGTCCCGTAATCCTCTGCCTTACCCGTCCAAGGAATAGGAGCCGAATCTGTGTAATTGTCCGGCAACAGAATCAAACCCGCCATGCCTTCCAATGTAGCCTTCGACCAAAGAATGTCCGCATTCTCACGCTTACAGAACAAATACTTCCACTCATCTATACTAAGGGTGCGCCATTCGTTACCCTCTATCGTATCAATCATATTCCTGCCCCAATCCACAAACTCTCCCCGATAGTCCGCCGACCGCTCCGACTCACTCACACCATAAGAGGCTGTCCTGTTCCTGCCGCTCCAACCAAACAGACGAAGCCAATCGCCCTCCGGATCGTAAGAGTTGTTATCACATACGCAACCCTCCATATTCACTTCATTACACCAAGTCCCACTGCTCGCCTGATACTGTAAATTACCCAACGAAAACAATACCATATCGCTGTCATTCACCGAGTAATAAGGAATAAAGTCCCCCCGTTCTTCCATAGATTCTCCCTCATTCGGCAATCCATGCTCAATCAGCCGACCGACCTTTCTGTCCCGATGCGAATTCCAATACATAAGCACACCGACAACAATAGCAACGCATACAACGCCTGCCAACGAAATAGCCCTCTTTTTCTTCATAACATTCCTCCTGTTTGTATGTTTCATATCTTTTCGCCACAAAGATACAACTCCTCCCCAACTCCCACAACACCCCCACCCTCCCAACTCCAAACTCTAAACACTCCACTGCACTCAACTCTCAACACTAAACACTAAACTTCTATTAACTTTCAACCCTCCACTTTTAATCCTTATTCCTTACCCCTAATTCCTAATTAGATAAAACCTACCTTCCGCCAAGCCCCATCATTCCTACCAAATTCGAAGGTTTAATATAGGATGAATATAAGACGAATATAGGAAGAATATAGGAAGACTCTACAAACTACCTATCAACCACCTCCCCAAAACCCATCTCTACATATTAATCATTAACTGTTAATTGTTAATTATTACTTGTTAATTGCTCACTGTAGAGCCATAGCGTGCTATGGCTCTCTTCACTCCATCGTTATCTGCCCATCGGATGTAACATCGTTTATGCCCGCTGTAGAGCCATAGCGTGCTATGGCTCTCAACTCCTCGTCAAAAGAAAAACAAAATGTTCCCGTTAAACCCAATTAACCCTTTCAACCAATTAAACCACGCACAATCACATCAACTCCTAAACTTATCAACGAAATAACCGCCCTCAAACCTCAAACTTGCTTATGTAGAATAAAAGGCGTATCTTTGTGGGCGAAATCAAGGGCAGAAGACCATGAAAGAATACGACTTACTCATTGTAGGGGCGGGGCTGTATGGAGCGGTAGTCGCCTATCGGGCGCACCAGGCAGGTAAACGGGTGCTTGTTGTGGACAAGCGGCCACACACGGGCGGCAACCTCTACTGCGAGGATATTGAAGGCATCCATGTACATAAATACGGCGCACATATATTCCATACAGACAGCAAGGAAGTATGGCAGTTCGTCAATTCACTCGTAGAGTTCAATCGCTACACCAACTGTCCTGTGGCAAACTATCAAGGACGGCTCTACAACCTTCCGTTCAACATGAACACTTTCTCGCAGATGTGGGGAGTAACCACTCCTGTTGAGGCGCAGGCAAAAATAGACGAACAACGGGCAGAGGCAATCGCCGCACTCAACGGACGCGAACCTCAAAACCTCGAAGAGCAAGCATTGACCCTCGTCGGACAAGACATCTACCAACAACTCATCAAAGGATATACAGAGAAGCAGTGGGGACGCTCATGCCAAGAACTACCTGCCTTCATCATCCGACGACTACCCGTACGATTAGTCTTCGACAATAACTATTTCAACGACCTCTATCAGGGCATACCTATTGGCGGCTACAATCCTCTTATAGAAAAACTGCTACAAGGCTGCGAAGTACGGCTCAATATCGATTATCTGTCGCACAAAGAAGCATTGAACGCACTGGCAGAACGCATAGTCTATACTGGCTCGATAGATGCCTATTTCGGCTATCGGCTTGGGAGACTCCAATACCGCACGGTGCGTTTTGAAACGGAGGTTATGCCAACGCCTAACTATCAAGGTAACGCCGTCATAAACTATACCGACGCTGCAGTACCATACACGCGTATAATAGAACACAAACACTTTGAGATGTTTGGACAAGAGGTCTACGACACACCATCTACCGTCATCTCACGAGAGTACTCCACAGAATGGCAAGACGGTATGGAACCGTACTATCCTGTAAACGATGCACGAAACACGATGCTATATACAGAGTACGCTGCCCTTGCGGCGCAGCAAAAACAAGTGTTGTTCGGTGGAAGGTTGGCAGAATATAAATACTACGACATGGATGACTGCATCGCCCGTGCATTGAAAGTGAAAATAGAGTAATAAATACAATATGCCGTCCATTCTTTTTATATGGTACAAGCGTTCCCGTGGCATCCTCGAAGGAGGAGGACAGGCTACTAAACGCAACTTCGAACTGTTGCGCTCAATTGTAGGTAGCGACCATATCGGATCCTACTATGTCCACGATGAGTACACGCATAAAACACTATGGAGTTACATAAGAGGAGTATTCTTTTTCCTATTCCATTACTATTATGGTCTAACACCACGCCGTGTGCGCGAGATAGTTCGAATGTCGCAATCGTATGACTATGTCTTTATAGACCGTAGCCTGTTTGGTATCATCGCCAAACGACTGAAGCAGAACGGCTATAAGGGGCAAATCATAGTCTATTTCCACAATGTAGAGGCAATCTATTTCGATGCCAAACTGCCACATATTCCGGGACGAGGTATCATTATCCGTACCGCTGACCTCAACGACCGCTATTCGTGCCAATATGCCGACAAGATCATTGCTCTCAACGAGCGCGATGCACAGGTCATCGAGCAACGCTATAGCCGTCGAGCAGACTTGCTCATTCCTATTACTTTGTCCGATCGAATGACCAGCACACCCACTACAGAGCCTACTCGTACCCGCCCGCAATGTCTGTTCTACGGTGCCTATTTCACGCCCAACAATCAAGGCATTCTCTGGTTTGTGGAGAAAGTACTTACTCATACCAACATCGAACTACGGATTGTGGGCAAAGGTATGGCAAAACTCAAAGCCGAATCACCTCTACTACAGCATATCGAAGTCATTAGCGATGCACCTGATTTGATGCCCTATATTGAACAGGCGGACATTATAGTGCTGCCTATATTCTCTGGCAGTGGAATGAAAGTGAAGACCTGTGAAGCACTTATGTACGGCAAAAACATCGTCGGTACACAAGAGGCATTCGAAGGTTACACAGCCGACTACAACCGAATAGGCGGACTATGCAACACCGCCGAAGAGTTCATAGCCTGCCTTAACAACATCGCTGCTCACCCGATCCCACGCTTTAACACCTACGCACGACAAATATACCTCAACCATTATTCCTACCAAGCAGTCCAAAACCTCTTCCGAACCCTCATCCTACCCGCCAAAGAACAGAATCATCCCTAAAAAATTCCACAGAAAAGCGTTTTATATATCGAAAAAGACCTTTGAAAAAGCCTTTTTATAGGCTTTTTCTATTATATAAAATACACACCCGACACCAACTACGGACACAAAAACAACAAACGACCTCCACTCTTCGTGAAAGTCGTCTAAATAAATCGTAGGTCAACCCCCTTGCGTTCCTTCTGTAACGCTCCTTTTTCTCAACCTCTGCGGTGCGGACGAGACTCGAACTCGCGACCCCATGCGTGACAGGCATGTATTCTAACCAACTGAACTACC
>CAVEFV010000072.1:0-9966 GCA_963615025.1 Firmicutes bacterium CAG:95
AACGCTCAACTCTAAACACTCAACCCAAAAGAAACAGCCCCCACCTTCGGCCTTGTGTCGGTGCGTCAAAAATCGAGCGAGTACTGCGAAAAGCGGAGGTACTGTCTGAGCAAAGCGAGTTGTGCCGTAGACGCAGTACGAGTGAGTATTATTTTTGGCAACGCCCGACACACAGCCGATAAATTTTCTTTGCTTCATTTCTTTTGTTCAAGCAAAAGAAATGAAGAACATCGTGCTATGGCTCTCAACTTTCCTTCGCAGAACAAACAATGTGTTCCCGTTTAACACCTATATTCCCAATAAACGCATTGCCACCAACGCATAACGGGAAATACTACGCCCTATATTTTCCACATCTTGCGTCAAAATATACACATCCGCCTTTCTACTATGTTTTATCTTTGCAGCGTGAGAAATGTGCTTATACTATTAGCACAGCCCTCTCTTTACTTTAACTGTAAACAACAAATTTAATACACATGTCAAAACGAATCACAGCCTTTTTGGTATCGGTGTTATTCTTTGCTACATTCGGTGCCGAAGCAAAAGTAATTCATGGCACTGTACATGATGCAACAGGCGAGACTATCATCTCTGCCTCGGTAATGGTTAAGGGTACTACTATTGGAACGGTTACCGACTTTGACGGGAACTATTCACTCAATGTACCTGATGATGCAAAAACTCTTGTTTTCTCCTACATCGGATTGGTTACGCAAGAAGTCCCTATCACAAGCGACAATATCAATGTCGTACTGAAAGAGGACGCCGAACTGTTGGACGAAGTAGTTGTTACCGGCTATGGTACAACCAAAAAACGAGATGTAGTAACTGCTGTAGCATCCGTGTCTGCCGAACAACTCAAAGACATTCCTGTCGCCTCCGCTGCAGAAGCATTGCAAGGTAAATTGTCGGGCGTTTCTGTAACAACCACCGAAGGTAGTCCCGACGCTGATGTCAAGATCCGTGTTCGTGGAGGAACTTCACTGACACAGTCCAACGACCCTCTCTACATCGTCGATGGATTCCCGGTATCAAGTATCTCCGACATCGCACCTTCCGACATCGCTTCTATGGATGTCCTTAAAGATGCAGCAGCAACTGCTATCTACGGCGCACAAGGAGCCAACGGTGTTATTATCATCACTACAAAAGATTCGGACACCGATTCAGAGAAAATGACATTTCATGTTGACTACAGTGGTTATGTGGGTTGGAAAAAGTTAGCACAGAAATACAATGTGATGGGAGTAGAAGACTTCACACTAATGCAGTACGAATATGCATATATGAGGAACTTCAACAACAAATCCAACATACGAAGCGATTTCAATGCCTACTTCGACGCACTCTACAACCGCACGAAATATGCGGCAACCGAAGAGGAAATCATGACTACTCCTATTGCCACTCTGCTCGAAGAGTACAACAATCCTGAGTTACACCCGTTCAACGACTGGCAAGATGCAACCTTCGGCAGAACAGGATTCAACTCCAATCAATCGGTAAGCGTAAGCGGTGGTAACAAAAATGCCAACTTCAACCTCAGTTACAACCGTATCGACGATAAGGCAATTATGGAGCAATCCAACTATGCCCGCAACAACCTCTCACTGAAAGCCAAGTTCAAACCTTTCAAAGACTTCACTGTCAGTTTCACAGCACGCTACACCAATACCGAAGTATTAGGAGCAGGCTCTAACGCAATCAAAGATGCAGGCTCAACAACAGAAAGCCGCTTAAGAAATGCAGTAGTATATACTCCTACCAACCTGCTGGCAAAGACCACAGATGTAAGCGACGATGCCGATGAAACATTCGGATCACTATATGACCCGATCACTACTATACGCGATAACTATAAGTTCAAAAAAGACGATAAGTGGACGATGAATGGTTACTTGCAGTATAAGTTCGCTAAATACTTTACTGCCCGCGTAGAATTAGGATACGACTCAAGAAGCATACAAACCAATCGCTACTACGGACCTACCACCTATTTCGCAAAAAACACAGGGCGTCCCAATATAGAGGGTGGTACTGCCCAACTGCAAGTACTGCAAGAGAAAGAAAGCAGGCTCCGTAATGCGAACACATTGGAGTGGAAACAAAAGTTCAACCAGAAACACCAGGTATCTCTATTGGTGGGCGAGGAAACCATCTTGCGAAAAGGAGAAACCAACACCCAATGGGGCTTCGGTTACAAAGGGAACTACGATGTAACCAACGGCGAGATATTTAACTATCTCGGACAAGCACAATACTCCGAAATATCCAACTATATCAACCCTAAAGACAACCAGTTATCTTTCTTCGCCCGTGCCAACTACGACTACATGGGACGATACTACCTTACAGCAACTTTCCGCGCAGATGCTTCTACCCGATTTGAAAAGGAAAACCAATGGGGATACTTCCCATCAGTAGCAGCGGCTTGGCGTATGTCGGACGAGAGTTGGATGCAAGGCGCATCTTCTTGGTTAAGCAATCTAAAGTGGAGACTATCCTACGGTATGGCTGGTAACAACAATGTCGATCTTGGATACTTGCACAACGATTTCCTCTCCCAACAAATGACCTATATGGATATGGGCAGCGGCGTAAGTAATATACTCATTGTAGGTGGCTCCGGTAAAATTGCACAGAACCCCCATCTAAAATGGGAAACAACCACAACACGAGACTTAGGATTGGACTTCGGATTCTTCAACGAGCGACTTACAGGAACAATCGATTTGTATTGGAACACTACTCGCGACTTGATTATTCTGCAAAGTCTGCCTGCCCGTTACAGCGCACAATATCAAAACATCGGCTCTACGGACAACAAGGGTGTTGAATTCTCTATCAAAGGTGTCATCTTAGACCATCAATCAAAGGCTCTAAGTTATGGCTTAACAGTAGATGCCAACTTGTCGTACAACAAGAATAAAGTCATTGACTTGGGAAATATGACCTCGCTGCTGGCTCAAACAAACTGTTTCGGTAGTTCGGAATATAAAACAGTAGGCGAGTTCTTAGTCGAAGTCGGACAACCGGTAGGGAATGTATTAGGCTTCGAAACTGATGGATACTACACTGCATCTGACTTCATCTCTTATACATCTACCGGAGATTGGGGATTGAAAGAAGGTGTAGTAACGTATGGAAAAGACTTCTGGAGTACTTCAGTACGCCCCGGTTCTGTCAAATTCAAAGACCAAAACGGCGATGGAGTAATCGACGAGAACGATAAAGTAATACTCGGCAATACCGTTCCCGTACTAAACGGCGGATTCAACATTACCGCCTTCGTCGGAGGAGACAAATGGGGACGATTCGACTTGACAGCAAACTTTACCTTCTCATGGGGCAACAAGATTCTAAACCTAAGCCACATGGAATATACCACCGTTACGGAAAAGTCGCGTATGCGTAACCTCATCAACGAAGTTAACTTCGCCAATCGTTACTCGTTGTTCTCAGCAGACGGGACATACCTACCTGACGCTTTGGCTGCAGGACAAACAATCGTATATGGCGACGCTTATACAGCATTGGCAAACGCACTTGACGAGAGCAATGCTGCTAAGGGTGCCAAATATGCATCACCCATTCAATCACACTACTTGGTAACCGACAGAGATATGGAAGATGGCTCTTTCCTGCGACTACAAAACCTTACACTCGGTTACACGCTGCCTAAAGTATGGCTCCAAAAAGCGCATCTCAACCAAATACGCTTATTCGTACAAGGCACAAACCTGTTCTGCGCAACCAAGTACTCAGGGCTGGACCCTGAAGTAGATACGCGTTCATCTAAGAACCCGCTTACTCCGGGCGTTGACTTCTCTGCTTATCCCAAAAGTCGAGGCATCAACATCGGTATGAACATTCAATTCTAATCCTTAAACGATGATTAACAATGAAAACGAATTTCTATAAACTGTTTCTTGCAGCATCTGTCTTGATGTTGGTATCTTGCGAGAAAGACTTTTTCGACACCGAATCTCCTTCGGCAATGGATGTATCTGTGTTCAAATCTGCAGATATGGTAGAACAAGCCATTGGCGGAATATACAATATCTTTGGAGAACAGAACTATCGTGCCCGTTTGGTAGGTGGCTATGTAGCCGTTAATACTGATATAGAATGGAACGGACAAACAAGCGGTGATAAAGTAAGATGCGCTACTTACAACCTTGGTAAAGGAACAGGCGACCTATCAGATGCAGCCCATAAAGACCCATGGAGTTATCTAAATGCCGCCGTTGAGCGTGCCAATGTGGCAATAGATGGAATAGAGCAATATAGTGACACCACCGATAAAACCATACAGTACCTACTCGGCGAAGCACTTACACTACGCAGTTATTGCTATTTGGAATTAGTAAAACTATGGGGCGATGTACCTGCATGCTTCAAATCATTCGACGGACAAAACCTGAACGACCTGTATGTTTACAAGACCGACCGCAATGTTATCTACGAACAACTGCGGAAAGATCTACGCCGTGCAGCCGAACTGATGCCGTGGTCAGAAAGTTGCCCGGGTAAAGCACAAAACTACACCGGACGCTGCTCACGCGCTGCTGCTTTAGGACTATTGGCTCGTATGGACCTGATGTATGCAGGCATGGCTCTACGCCCCAATACATTCACTATAGGGGGAACAACCGACTGCTCTGTGCAATACAACATTAAAGACCCTGCCCTGCGACAAGAAGTATATCAGGAAGCAGTATGGGCTTGCGCTGAAATTATCAAACACGAAGACTATAAATTAGAGTCATCCTTCGAAGATATATGGCGCAAGCATTGTGCTGACGAAACAAACTACGCTAATTCAGAGTTTATATGGGCATTACCCTACTTAGACGGCGCGCGTGGTCAAGTATTGTCCCTTTGTGGATTGAAAATGCAGACAACATGCTGCGGTAAGATGATTAACACCGAATACTATGGTGATGGTAAGAACGATACCAAAATACAAGGCATGATTCGTATTGTGCCGACTTTCTTATGGGACTTTGAAGAAGGTGATAAGCGTAAGGATATTACTATATGTCCTTTCACTTGGAACTACGACACAGGCTCAGGTGTATCATCTGATGAGGCAGCATTCCCAGGGAGTGCAAGTAATGCCAATAAATTGTATCAGAAGTTTGGAGGAGTTAAAGATATCTATTTGGGCAAGTATCGTATAGAGTGGATGAAACGCACTTATACAGCCAATGAAGATGGAATAGATATGCCTGTTTTGCGATATGCAGATGTGATACTAATGTATGCCGAAGCCGCAATAGGTAGTCTCGAAGGCAATGCACCCGGCAATCTATACGGACTTAATCCGCAAGAGCAATACGATAAAATTCGCCGTAGAGCAGGCTTGTCATCTAAAACACTGAATATGGAGAATCTGATGGCAGAACGCGCATTCGAATTCTGTGGAGAGAACATACGAAAGTATGACTTAATGCGTTGGAACAAATTAGGTTCTCAATTAGAACTAACTATGAACCGTCTTGCAGACATGGACGCAGGAACAGGGGAATTTGCAGGACGCAGCGACTCTGTTTATTTCACATTCAAAATAAATGACACAGACCTAACTCAAGACAGTGCTAAAACATATATCTATGATAAATTCGTGGGTATGCGTAAAGGCGAAACTCGTCCTATTGAGTTCGATAAAACACAAGGGTGGGTAGCAAAGTCTATTTATGATAAAGACGGAGAGCGTTACTTAGATAAGAAGAGTTACTACTTGTATGCCGAAGGGGTAGATGTAGATATGCGCCACTATTGGCCTATCTTCGATGTAGATATCAACGCCTCTAATGGTACTCTCTGGAACGATTACGGGTATTAAACAACTATTCTGTTACTTTGTTGTTCTCGGTAGATTAGACTTATCGTCTTACTTATGAAGCAAAAAGACAGCCATATCTATTATGGTAGAATACGGTTTATTCTTCCTATTCTTTGGGTGGGCGTATTGGTTGCCCTATGCAGTTGTACGCCCAATCCCATTGAAAAACCTACTGAGAACAAAGTACCTGCATTTCCTCAAGCAGAGGGAGGTGGTATGTATACCACAGGCGGACGAGGTGGAATGGTATATCATGTAACGACTTTACAAGATGATGTCAATAATAGTGGCTCACTCCGATATATACTTAAGTTACCTGGTAAGAAGATCGTAGTATTTGACATAAGCGGAACTATCCACCTGCAACGAGAATTGCAAATTACAGAAGGTTCGGTTACTATAGCAGGGCAAACTGCACCAGGCGAGGGAATATGTATAGCGGGTTATCCTATAGTAATAAAAGCCAATAATGTGATTATACGCTTTCTTAGGTTTCGTATGGGAGATAGCAATGCTGTGGAGGGGGATGCACTAACTTGCACCGGTAAACAAGACATTCTAATAGATCACTGCTCTTTTTCTTGGTCGACCGATGAATGTGTGTCGTGCTATGGTAATACCAACTTCACTCTACAATACTGCTTTATTACAGAGTCGTTGCGTAATTCGGTGCATGTGACAGGTAATCATGGTTATGGAGGTATATGGGGTGGTACGAATACCACATTTCATCATAACCTGTTAGCACATCATGACTCTCGTAATCCCCGTTTCGATCACTCGTATGTGGATAATGCCGCATACGGCCCGTTAGACTATGTGAATAATGTGGTGTATAATTGGGGTGGTAACTCCAGTTATGGTGGCGAGGGTGTAGGTTCTGTGCGCAAAATTAATATGGTAAATAATTACTATAAGTATGGTCCTGCAACCAGCAAGAAAACACGCTTGTTAGATCCTACAATCAGTTGTTCTACTTGTGCGGAGAAATTTCCGAATCAGACTATTATTCCTGGCAAGTTCTTCTTGCAAGGTAATTATATGTATGGCAGTGATGAAGTAACCACCGATAATTGGAAAGGCTCTACTGTTCAGACCGACGCAGTTAAAGCATTATCTCGTTGGACAGATGGGCTAATTGTATTGAAGCAAGAACAAACAGCACAGGATGCTTTTGAGACTGTGCTTGATAAAGCAGGCTGTTCACTATGCAGGGATGCTATTGATAGCAGAATAGCAGAAGAGGTTCGCTCAGGTACAGCGAATAAAGAAACAAAAGGACTAATCAATACACCCGATGAAGCAGGAGGTTATATAGAATACAAAACCGAGACACCACCATTGGACACAGACCATGACGGTATGCCTGATGAATGGGAGATAGAACATGGATTAAATCCTTATAATATATGGGATGGAAAGGCATATACCTTAAGTACTGAATATACCAATGTAGAAGTCTATATAAATAGTCTTGTTGAACATCTCTACTAATAAAATGTAAAACAATAGCCGTATGATAAGAAGAATATTTGCGAGTGCAATAATAAGTGGCTGTATATTCACTGTGAATATATTGCAAGCCAAAGACTATTCGAGTTATTATGATAATCTCCCCTGTCCTGTAGAACAAGTGCAACCTGTTTTGATACCAGAGTATAGCGTTGTTCTTACTGATTTTGGTGCAGTAGAAGGGAGCGACAGTCTTTGCACGGAGGCATTCAGTAAGGCTATAAAACACTTGACCAAGCAAGGTGGAGGACATCTGATAGTACCTGACGGCGTTTGGCTGACAGGTCCTATTCGTTTGAGGAGTAATATTGATTTGCACCTTGCAGACAATGCGATTATACGCTTTTCTCCCAACAAAGAATTGTATGTGCAAGAAAGTGACAGTTTGCGAGATGGCAGCAAGAAGTGTATAGCGTTGGTGTATGCTTCTCACTGCGAGAATATATCTATTACAGGTTATGGTACATTGGATGGTCAGGGTATTTATTGGCGTCCTGTCAAATCTGAAAAGGTTGATGAGAGTCAGTGGAACGAATTTCTTTATATGGGTGGAACAATAGTGCCTAATGGTAAAACCAAGAAGATTTGGTATCCTTTTAACCTTAACAAAGAGTTAGGTGTACCGAATATCGCTGCCAATGCCGTTATTCAAGAAAAGATGCGTCCTCATTTGGTGAATATCACCGATTCGAAGAATGTGCTTATTGAGAATGTGCGACTGCTTAACTCCCCTAAATTTCATTTGGTGCCTACTCGTGTGCAGAATCTAATTATTGACGGAGTGAATATACGCTGTCCACATTGGGCGCAGAATGGTGATGCGATGGACCCAGGTAATGTGCAGGTTGCTCTTATAGCCAACTGTAATATTGCCTGTGGTGATGATGGTATCTGTATGAAAGGCGGTGTGGGAGAGAAAGGTGTAAAGGCAGGTCCTCAACGCGATTTTCTTATTGTGAGGGATACAGTATATCATGCGCACGGAGGATTTGTTATCGGTTCTGAGTTCTCCGGCGGTATGCAGCGTTTGGTAGTGAAAGACTGTTTCTTTGATGGGACTGATATAGGACTTCGTATGAAGTCTGCTCCCGGTCGCGGTGGTTGGTGTGAGGATATATATTGCTATGATATAGTGATGAAGAATATCAAAGAGTCGGTTATTCATTTTGAGTCGGGTTATGCAGACAGAGGTGCAGGAGTTAGTGCGACTGACAAAGATAACAAAGAGGCTTATTTCCCGAACTGGAGTAATTTCACATTCCGTAATATCACTTGTGTCGGTGCAAAGACAGCCGTTGAAGCAACGGGTATCAAAGGTATGCCTGTTCATAATATGCGCTTTGAGGATATAACGATATTGAATGTGAAACAGGGTATCGTACTTAAATTCTGTGAGGACTTTCTATTCACGGGTTGTACTATACGGGCAAAACAAGGTTACGAGTTTGATATACAGAAGTCGCGGAATATCTTGTATAATGGTAAAGACCCGATGGTAGAGTAAATTATTGGTGCATTTGCTAATAATTGAACATTTTGTGTCGATTTGTGTATGTAGCAATGAATATAATTGCTTACTTTTGCAGCGTGGGTAGGCGGATTGATGTAGGACAGGTTTACCTAAGATTGCAATAGACAGAACGAAATCAATATAATACTAACTAATAAATAATATCAATTATGAAAAAACTACTTATTATGGCTACTGCTATTGTAGCCGCACTAACAATCAATGCTCAAACTTATGACATCTCTACTATGGCATTTGTAGAGGCTGACTTGACTGCCGCAGATGGTACTATTACAAACAATGCAGAGAAGGGTTATTTTGAGGTTAAGAATGACGAAGGTAAGACTGTAGTACTTACTATTGAACAATTGCCTAATATAGAATTCTCGTATAAGAATTCTGCTTCGAAAACTGCATTTAAGGTTTCACCAAGCAAATATATTCAATTTGATGGCGACCAGCGTGATTTGACTTTTAAGAACCTTACTGTAGGCGATAAGATTACTCTTACTGTTGCATCGAAGGGTAGTACTCCTAACTCTTTTGAAAACAGCGACAGCAAAGGTACAGGATTGACCGGTTGCACTTGGATAAGTGGTAATAAGACACAAGCCGCAAAGGTTGATGATCTTGTGTTTGAGGATGTAACAGTACAGGCAATTGCTGCTACAGTTACTATCCGTACGACTGCCGGTGGTTATTGCCTCCAAAAAATAGTTATTGAGAAAGGCGCATCTGCTGTGAATGATGTGAATGTTGATGCTATGCAGGCTAAGAAAGTAATCCGCGACGGTCAGTTGTATATCGTACGCGATGGCGTTTACTATAATGCTCTCGGTGCAGAAGTACGGTAAAAGGTAGAAAATGTAAATATAGAAATGAGCAGGTTGCTTTTATGCAACCTGCTCATTTTGTTTAGGATTCAGTTTAGAAATAACAGGCAGGGATTTAATTAACAATTAATAGTTAATAATTAACAATTAACAGGCGTTGTATAGTTTGAGGGGAACATATTGTTTTTCTTTTGAAGATGAGTTAAGAGCCATAGCACGATGTTCTTCATTTCTTTTGCCTGAACAAAAGAAACGAAGCA
>CAVEFV010000073.1:0-9852 GCA_963615025.1 Firmicutes bacterium CAG:95
TAACATGCGAAGATAATATGAGAGCCATAGCACGCTATGGCTCTACAGCGGGCAACAAACATACAAGTAACAATTAACAAGTAACAATTAACATGAGAAGATAATATGAGAGCCATAGCACGCTATGGCTCTACAGTTATTATAAATTAATAATTAACAATTAACAATTAATATACCGAGAGGGCAATTTCGTAGGGGGTTGGTAGGTGGTTTGTAGGTTCTTCCTATATTCATCCTATATTCATCCTATATTCGTCCTATATTCATCCTATATTAAACCTTCGGAACAGATAGTATATATTAGGCTTGGCGGATGGGAGTCGAGAGGGAAGGGGAAGGAAAGTGGAATGCAGGAGTATTAAATTATTTTTGTATATTAAACGGAAAACTACCGATGAGGTTTCCATCGATGAAGAAGTCGGCATTGTAGGTTCCTACTTGGAGTATTTCTTCTACATTCCAATAGAGTGTTTCGCTCATGGTTTCGCCTTCGTACTCGAAAGTCAGGCAGAGTGAATAGGGAATGTCTTTGTTTTCGTAGGTGAAAGTATCGGTTGTGCGCTTCTGCATTACTTCTCCGTCAGGGCGGAGGATACGCATATAGAGGACCTTCTCGCCGGGTTGGACAGTGATGTTTTTGAGTATGTTGAAAGTAAACTGCAACTTCTGTATCTTGGAGTACTGTGAAGTCTTTCGGCCGTTTTTGTTGAGTTTGACCAGTTCGAAGTTGTCGATTTCCATCATGGAAGCACGATTGACGACCTCCGTGAGTTGTTGGCGTTCCTGCTCCAACTGAGTAGCCTTTTGGGACACCTCTTCGTACTGTTGGCGCACTTGTTGGTTCTCGGTTACAAGCCTTTTGTTGGTGCGGTCCAACGAATCGATTTGGTGAACATACTCGACCATGACTGCACGGACAGTCGCCAACTCTTTTTTCAGTTCCGCAATACGGCGTGCGTTGGTTACTTTGGTGATACGCAGTTCTTCGAGAAGGTCCTGCACACGCTGTTTCTCCTTATAGAGCAAGTCAGCCAGAGAGTCGTTGTGGATTTCCTTTCCGTACCCATCGAACTGGAAAGCCAGATCCTCGTACTCTTCTTCGAGTTGTTCTTTCTCGAAGGTCATCATCTCGACCATCTCTTTCACTTCTTGTTTGGTCTGATGTTGTTTCCAGAAGAAGTATGCGGCAATGGCAAGTGCCAGGATGAGCAGTATGAGCAGCAGGGTGACTATATTTTTCTGTTTCATAAGGTTGTGGTGAGTTATGTTATAGTAAATCTTTCAGTCTCTCAAGGTGCATACCATGCGAGCCTTTGAGCAGTATTAGTTTGCCTTGTATGGGATGTTGGCGGAGGTAGTCGGTGAGTTCTTCGACGGAGGGTATCGTGATGTAGGTATTGCGGGTCTTGGCGAACTCCTTTCCGACGAGGATGACATGCTGATAGCCTTGTCGGGCGATTGTATCAACAATCTCCTGGTGCAGAGGGAGGCTTTGTTCTCCCAACTCGAGCATATCGCCAAGAATCAGGAGTTGTTGCTCTTTTGGAGCGGGGTTCTCTGCAAGACTCTGTATGGCGGCTTTCATGGAGGTGGGATTGGCATTGTAGGCATCGACTATCAGTCGGTTGCGTGGTGTGGTGACGGCCATTGAGCGGTCGTTGGTGGGTTGGTATTGGCGAACCGCCTGTATTGCCCTGTTTTTCTCAATGCCAAAGAGTTCTCCTACACACAGTGCGGCTGCGATATTTTCGGCGTTGTAACTGCCTACCAAATGCGTATCGGAGGGCATTGGGATGGTATGGTAAAGGACTTCTTTGACCTGTTGGTCGCCTTTGGCGTTGGTGAGCATTTGCTGCAGGTATGGATTGTCGGCATTGCGGATGACAGTGCCTTGATGTCCGACGAGATAATCGTAGAGTTCTTGTTTGGTACGCATGACGCCTTGGAAAGAGCCAAACCCTTGCAGGTGAGCGTTCCCGACATTGGTTATCAGACCATAGTCGGGTTCTGCCACTTCCATCAGTTCTTTGATGTCGCCCGGATGTGAGGCACCCATCTCGACAATCGCCAGTTGATGATGGCGGTTGGTTTGGAGCAGGGTCAGGGGTACTCCGATGGAGTTATTGAGATTGCCTTGCGTTGCGTGTACCTTGTATTGCGTGCGCAAGACGGCTGCCGTGAGTTCTTTGGTTGTGGTCTTGCCGTTTGTTCCGGTGATGGCAATGACAGGCAGGGCAAGATGTCGCCGCCATGCACGGGCGAGGTTCTGCAGCCCGACAATGCCGCCTCGTTGCGTGTCCGCCCCAGTGAGCAGGATTGCACGGTGGTTACCATGCTGTTTGACGATGGTATGGTAGATGTCCGGCTCGGAGACGATAGCGAGTTCGGCACCGTTGGCAAGTGCTTGCTCGGCGAACTGATTGCCGTCGAAAGTTTCACCCTTGAGTGCAAAGAACACGCAACCTTCAGGCAGATTGCGTGTATCTGTACTCACGATGAGTGCATCGTTGTTACTTCTTATTAGGGAGTTCCAATCCATAACCTTTCTTCTTGTCTTCGATCTTAAGGAGCATAGAGAATATGAACGCTATTACGCCAAAACTTGCGAAGACTATCATCGGGACAAGGTAGCCTCCTGTTGCCTCGCGCAGTTTGCCAATGAGAAGCGGTACGAGGCACAATCCGATATTTTGCACCCAGAAAATGAGGCAGTAGGCAGATCCGAGTACTTTCTCGTCGATAATCTTCGGCACGGATGGCCACATGGATGCGGGTACGAGTGAGAAACTAACGCCCAAGACAAGAATGGTGATCAGCGCGAGTGTCTTGCTGGGATAGAGCGGCAAGACGAAGGCAAAAACGCAGTGACACACAATCATTATCAATGCACCTATCATCATCATTGAGGCACCCTTGCCTTTATTGTCGATGAATGCACCGAGGAATGGCGTGAGTATCATAGCGAGAATCGGGAACCATTTGAACAGTCCGGCAGCCTCAGCGTTGGAGATTTGCAGGGTTTCCTCCAAGAAATTGGTGGCAAAGCGTTGGAACGGGAATATGGCAGAATAGTACAATACACAAAGGATGGCGACGATCCAGAACATCTTGGAGGTGAATATCTGTCCTATATCGGAGAGGTGGAACTCGTCTTCGGGGTCTTTAGCGGATGTCAGTTCACCTGTAGCGATCAACTGTTTGTCGAACTTGCTATCCATGACGGAGAAGACGAGGAAGTTGATTAGCCCTATCACGAGGAGGAGTGCCGAGAATAGGAGCGGTGCTATGACAGAATCTACGCCGTTGACCGCAAAAGCATGGCTAATTTTAGGAGAGAAGAACATAGCGGCAAAGACGCCGATACGGGCGATGGACATCTCTAATCCCATAGCCAAAGCCATTTCTTTGCCTTTGAACCACTTGGCGAGAATCTTGCTGACCGTAGTACCTGCCATTTCACATCCGCAGCCGAATATCATAAATCCGAACATGGCAAGTTTAGCCGAGCCGGGCATATCGACCCACCAAGAGTTGAGCCATGAGACATGATTGGCGTCGAACCAATCGCTGATGCCGATGTATTTGATGGCGGCACCCAAGACCATAAGAGAGGCGGAGAGAGTGCCTGTGAAGCGGACGCCCATCTTGTCGAGGATGATGCCTGCGAGGATGAGGAATCCGAAGACATTGAGCAGATACTCCCCTGCAGCATACGTGCCGAAGTCGCCTCTGTCCCAGTTGTATGACTTCTCCAAGAGAGAGGCGAGTGGCGACAAGATGTCGACAAACATATAAGCGAAGAACATCATTGATGCCACGAGAACAAGCACTGCCCATCGTGCTACTGCGGAGTCTCGTAGGGTCTGTTGTAGTTTCTCTGTCATTGTGATAATAATGTTGGTTAATATGATAGCGGAAAGTATATCTTAGGGATACGCTACAGTGCTTCGTCTTCTTCCTGCTGAGGATGAGGACGATGCGGATGTTTACACTTCTTGAGCCAAGCCTCTTTGCGGCGTTCGTACTCAGCGTAATGCGTTTCTAAATAACCATCAGCCATGCCGGTTACTTTATCCCAAGACGGTTCTTGACCTGAGGCATCACATTGGTGGCGTCGGGGGAGATATAGACCATTGCGGCGGAGTCGAAGATATAGGTAAATCCTTCTGCAGCACCTACTTCCTGGATGGCTTTAGTCATCTTCTCGTGTATGGGCGTCAAGTATTCCTGTTGCTTCTTCTGAATATCCTGCTGTGCAGTTTGATAGAAGAGTTGAATACGCTGCTCCATTTCTGCTAACTCTTGTTGGCGGAACTCCTTTACACCATCTGTCAGAGTGGTCTGTTCAGCCTGGAACGCAGATACCTTCTTATTAAACTCTTCCTGCATATTCGCAAGGGAGGTCTCGTATTGACCTTGTAGAGTATCCATGCGCAGTTTAACTTGGTTTATTTCCGGCATTTGGGTAAAGAGTTCTTGCGAGTTGATATAACCCAACTTCTGAGCACTCAATGCGATGGGTAATGCTAATAAGAGCATTAAGAATTGTTTTTTCATTGTTATATGTATTAAGTTATTATTCTTTGTTCTTTCATTCTGATACCTCATACTGTCTTTACCGTGCCCCTAATTTCTGCAATACCAAGTCAGAGATATCCAATTTATTCGACATATATATCAGACTCGGATCGGCAGAACGGTCTTTTACGACCTCATAGTGCTTCTCTTGTGCAATCTCTTGAATTGCAGTATATATCTCATCTTGTATGGGCTTGATAAGGCTCTCTCTCTTTTTGAACAACTCTCCATCTTGCCCGAAGTATTTACGCTTCAACTCTAACGCTTCTTTCTCTTTGTTAAGGATTTCCTCCTCGCGTTGTTTCTTCATCTCTTCCGAAAGGAATATCTGTTCAGTCTGATAATTACTCGTCAGCACTTTGGCTTCTTGCATAAGAGCATCCACCTCCTTCTGCCAACGCCTCGAGACCAACGACAACTGCTCATTAGCCGACTCGTATTGCGGTAGATTTTTCAGTATATATGCCATATCCACATAAGCCACCTGCACTTTCTGTGCATACGACAAAGAGAATGCCGAGAGGCAACAGAACAGCAATATGTATATCGTTCGCTTCATAGTTTGCTCCTTTGTTCGTTATAGTTCCTGTCCTAAGACAAAGTGGAATTGTGAACCACCCATACTTTTATCACCGTTGATAGCATCGAAACCATAACCCCAGTCAATACCCATCAAACCAAACATCGGTAGATAGATACGCACACCAACACCCAACGAGCGTTTCAGGTTAAAGGGATTATAGTCCTTTATGTCTGCAAAACAATTACCCGCCTCTGCGAACACCAATGCCCAGATAGTCGCATTCTGTTCCAGCGAGATGGGATACCTCAACTCAAAAGTAAATTTGTTGTATAGATAACCTGCATTCCTCCCTGTCGCATAGTCATAAGGTGTCAACGCACCCGATTGGTATCCCCTCATTGCCACATATTCCGTAGAATAAGATGTGTATGAAGTCATACCGTCACCTCCCATGTAGAAGGTCTCAAATGGCGACTTCGCATTTTTGTTGTAGTGCCCCAAGTAACCAAACTCCGCACGCGCCATCAATACCAATTTAGAGTCCGGAGTCAGAGGTGTAAACACTTTCCCCGTGAACTTCCATTTGTGATACTCTATCAATCTGTAGCGTTCCGATTCCGACATCGATGCGTAGTCGCGCTTGTTGATAAGCGAATAAGGAGGAGTTAACTTGACCGACAGACTGAACGAAGACCCCCTTCGTGTGTATATCGGATTATCTATACTGTTCCTCGACAAGGTCAAGCCAAGAGAGAAGTTATGAGATGTACCATTCGCAATAAGCAGGTAAGGCCAATCTTTCATCATATACAGTTGATATGCCAACTCCCCATAAAAGGTGAAGTAATCATCCGGCCAACGCAATCGCATCCCATAGCCTATCGATGCACCCAATGTTCGCAAATACCTGTCAGGATCAGACTCTGAAGCCGATAACTGACTCATATAATCGGAATAACCGCTATTGTAATAATACGAATAAGAGTTATACAGATTCTGATACGATTGCGTAAAACGCTTGGAGTAACCCGTTTGCGAAGCGAAATAAAGACTGGCAGACAGACTATTCGGACGCTTGCCTCCTAACCATGGCTCAAGAAAACTGATGCTCGCAGAGGTATAATAATAACCATTCGTACGCGCGTTGATTGAAAAGGTCTGCCCTTCCCCCTGAGGTACAATACGATAGGTCTTCGGCTTGAACAAGTTCTGTATCGCAAAGTTCGTAAATTTCAACCCGATACTGCCCACAATTCCTGTTGCACCCCAACCCAATGAAAACTCAATCTGGTCAGACGACTTCGTCTGTAGTTGATAAGTAATATCCACTGTCCCGTCCTCTGGATTGGGCTGAATATCAGGTACCAAATGCTCTTGATCGAAATGCCCCATCTGTGCCAACTCCCGCAAAGAACGCATAATATCCGTCTGCGAATACAACTGACCTGGCTTCGTATATAACTCTCGGCGCACCACATGTTCATACACACGGGTATTGCCCATAATATTGATCTCATTGATAGTCGCAGGCTTGCCCTCATACATCCGCATCTCAAAATCTATCGAATCGCCTTCCACTTTCACCTCCACAGGGTCAACATTGAAGAACAGATAACCACGGTCCGTGTACAACTTCGCTACAGCATCATCATCCGTCTGCAAACGCTCCTGTAGCAGTTTCAAGTTATATGTATCCCCCTTCTTTATCCCTAACACTGCATCCAAATAGTCGTACGGATACAGGGTATTCCCCACCCAGTGGATGTCCCTCACAAAGTACTTCTCCCCTTCTGAAATGGTCATATACACATCCACCTTCGTCGGGTCAACGGGCGATGGAACAACACTGTCCGCAACTATGTATGCGTCACGATAACCCAACTCATTATATTTCTCTATCACCGACACTTTATCCTTCTCATATTCCTCTGTCACAAACTTCTTGGTGCGGAAAAAGTTAATGATGTTATTATCATTAGTCTTCTTCATAACACGATTGATTTTGTTGTGCGACAAGGCCTCATTGCCCGTGATATAAATCGCATTGACCTTCGTCTTCGCTTTCTTGTCCACATTGATTGCCACCTTTACATAGTCAGGATGCTCTTCGTCAGGAAACTGCAGCACCTGCACTTCCGCATTGTGGAAACCCTTTTCCGCAAAGTATTTCTTTATCACCGTCTTCGCACGGTCTATGCTATTGGGCGTCAACTGACTACCTTTCGTCAAGCCTACCCTCACCTCCAAATCCTCACGTTCCGACTTCTTCAGTCCGTTATAAGCCAACTCCGAGATGCGGGGACGCTGCTTCAACACTATTGTAAGCCATATCTTCGATCCCTCTATCTTATCGGCAAGGATCTTTACATCCGAGAACAATCCCTGTTTCCAGAAGCGACGGATCGCCTTCGTAATAGCATCCCCCGGCACTTCTATCTTGTCGCCTACAGCCAGTCCCGAGAAACCTATCAGCACGAAATCCTCATAACTATCCGCACCACGGACAGCAATATCGGCTATCTCGTAAGTCTTCGACTGAAAAGTGTACTCAATCTTCGGCACTTTACTTGCTACTGTATCCGACAAAAGAGTGTCTGCACCCTCCTGCGCAAATCCTACCGCAGGAACAAGCACAAGCAGCAAAAGAAATATGTATATCAATAGATGTCTCAAGATTCTGGTGTCTGTATTTGTTCCGATGTCTTGCCGAACCGACGCTCCCTTTGTTGATAATCCAACACGGCACGATACAACGCCTCTTTGCGGAAGTCAGGCCAACAACAGTCTGTAAAATATAGTTCCGTATAAGCCAACTGCCACAGCAAGAAGTTGCTGATACGAAGTTCGCCGCTCGTACGGATTAGCAAGTCAGGATCGGGGATTCCCCGTGTGTTCAGAGCCTGACTGATAACATCCTCCGTTACATCCGCAGGGTGCAGTTCTCCCTTCTCCACACATCCGGCCAACCTGCGGAATGCCTCTGTGATCTCCCAGCGGGAGGAATAAGACAGAGCCAACACAAGATGCAGACCCGTATTACCTGCCGTCTGTTCCAAACACTCCTCCAAAGTAACACGACTGCGCTCAGGAAGACGGCCTGTATCCCCTATCGTCAGCAAACGGACATTGTTCTTATGAAGCGTAGGAGTCTCCTCTTTTATCGTCGCTACCAACAACTCCATAAGCGCATCCACCTCCTCCTGCGGACGGTTCCAGTTCTCTGTCGAGAACGCATAAAGCGTCAACCACTCTATTCCGATCTCCGCACAAGCCTCTGTCACTTCACGAACCGACTGAACACCATACTGATGACCGTATATACGGTCCATGCCATGTTGAACCGCCCAACGACCATTCCCGTCCATAATAATGGCAATATGACGGGGTAAACGATGCCTATCTATTTGTTCTTTCAATGCCACCTGACTCTTTCTGTTTCAAGGAAGAATAACTGTTTCTATCAATAACTGCAAGTACGACATACTGCACGCTCTCTTACAAACTCAAAAACTATGCCGATTGTAAGAGAGGAGGTGAAATCTTTGTTTAGAATGTTACTTCCGTTCAGTTGGTATGTGTTGTTATAATACTCTCTGTTCTCCAAGTTGTCCGCAAAATAAATCTGATGTTGCCACGACACGGTCAGACCGAAACGGGGAGCAAACTTCCACTTCAAACCGAAACCAAAGGGTATATACCCCGTGATACTGCTGAACCCGTTATACACACTCAACCCGATACCTATAAACATATACGGCGTAATAGGCTTGATACGAGTGTCGTACTGCTTCATACCCAAGCGGAAGAAATTGAACTCTGCCACAGCATCAATGTTCATCAGCAGATTCTTACCCATTGCACCCGCCATATCTCCATCCACAGCCTGCAAAGGGAACTTGATGTTATCAGCCTGACCCTTCACCTGTAACGCCCAACGGGGAGTGAACTTATATCGGAAATGCGCACCGTAGGCAGGCTGCACCTGCTGGAATATATGCTTCGTCGCATCTCCCACATAATAACTTAGTCCGCCCTGCACTCCGAACTCACACAGATAGGCACGCTCCTCTGCACATAGCGTCACCATCGATAATATACTCATTACCAACAGACAACTGCCACGACGGAAGACCTTATATACTCTCATCAATCTACTTATGTGCATTTAACTCGCAAAGGTACAAAACCTTTTCTATATACGCAAACAGCCCTGCAACAAGCCTGCCAATCTGCTAAAGATTATAAACATATTCCCTTCTCCCTAAAGTCCCCTCCCCTACCCCTTTCCTCAGAACTCCACTCCGCCAAGCCTAATATATACTATCTGTTCCGAAGGTTTAATATAGGATCAATATAGGACGAATATAGGATGAATATAGGACGAATATAGGAAGACCCTACAAACCACATATCAACCCCCTACGAAATTGCCCGCTGTAGAGCCATAGCATGCTATGGCTCTCAATGTATCGTAATTGTATAATCGTTATCTCCTCGTCGAATGTAACATCGTTTATGTATGCTGTAACATCGGATGTAACATCGTTTATGCTCGCTGTAGAGCCATAGCGTGCTATGGCTCTCAACTCTCTTTCGCAGACAAAACAATATGTTCCCATTAAACCCAACTAACCCTTTTAACCAACTAAATCACGAATAAACACATAAACTCCTTAACTCATCAACTAAAAAACTACCCTCAACGCTCAACTCTAAACACTCAACCCAAAAGAAACAGCCCCCACCTTCGG
>CAVEFV010000074.1:0-9812 GCA_963615025.1 Firmicutes bacterium CAG:95
AAAGCCCAGTATCGCCATCAATGCTCTGTATAGTCCGCCGTTGTCCGTCATTCTGTCGGGTTTGTCTTTATAGGGTTGCGGGTAGCCACTCGGCTATGAGTACTCCGTTACTCTCCGTCTGCCGAAAGAGGCGTGGTTGTGAGCGTGAGGGGAGCGGGATAGCCTGCTCGGTAATCGTACGCTTCGAGTGCGGCTGCGTCGGTAAGGGCGGCAACGGCTGCACGGTGCGTTTCGGTTTGGCGGTAACACTTGACGGCATAGAGTTCTATCTGTTGCAGGAGTTCTTTGGCTTGGTCTATCGTACACAGGATAGCGTGGTCGCCGAGATAAAGCGTGGTGCTGCTCTCGCCTGCGGCTTGCTCTGCCGCAACGGAATTGGCAAGACCCACACGGGTAGCCTTATCCCACCAACCGCTATTGCCGTCGATAGTAAAGGTATTGACCTCTGCCGATTGGTCGTAGAGTGCTATCTGCTGCAACAACGCACGGCGGACTATCTCGGCGTAGGCGGTTAGTACCTCTGTCTTGTCCTCTTCTGTGGGTTCGTGGTCTAACAGAGATTGCAGGCAGATTGTCATATCTCCGTCTTCCTTGGGTAGCAGGTTGAGGTAGTAGTACTGCTTTCCCTTACGCTCAAAGGCTTTCTGCACCTCGGCATACTCGCTGGTTAAAATGGCTGTTTTTACCATAATGCTGTAATAATTTATTTCTATATTTATATTTATTCTTCACTTTGACAACCCGCATATTCTCAATATAGCAGAATTGTTTAATCTGCGGACTAACCTGTTCCCATAGCCTGCGACGGATGGCATACGACATTCTGTGTGTCAGATACCCCATATACGAGTTATAGCGTTGGGCAAACTCCTCGTGGATATGTACCCGCCCGTGCTTGTAGTAGGTGTTGTAACGACGGGTGAGGTTTGTCAAGTTTCCTACCGTGCGATTGCCTGCATATATCCTCCCGTGTTTGATAGTACTGCCTATGAAAGTTAATCCGTGTCGCACAGGTTGCAGATAGACTTTATGCGGGTGCAGTATCATTCCACGCTTTGAGAGCAGTTTCCGAACCGGAGGTAAGAGTTTCAGCAGTTCCTCTTTCGTATGCGCAAACACCACAAAGTCGTCCACATACCTGCCATATCGGGTGTCGGGTATCTTTGACAAATAGTCATCGAGTGGCAGCAGATAATAATTGGCATATATCTGACTGGTTAGGTTGCCTATTGCCTGCCCATAGTCTTTGCCATTCCAGAAAAGGGATTTATTGGGTGGAAGGACATTCCACAATCCCAAATCTCCCTGTCGTGTGCAATTACATTCCGGCGAATGCAAAGCAATCAAACGAGCAAGCCATACTATATCATCTGTGTTTGTGCCTTTGTACTGCGTGCGGATAAAATGCTCCAATGCGTCGGCAAGTGTGGGTTTGTGTATCGTCATAAAGAAACCCTGCAAATCACATTTCAGCACCCACCCGTCTGCGTAGTCCTCTGCCATGGCTGCCACCTGTTGCACCCCGTACTCCGTGCCTTTGTGTTTGCGACAGTTGTAGGTATCGGGGATAAATGCGGCTTCAAAATAAGGTAACAACCGTGCAATAAGCAGATGGTGCACTACCCTATCCCGAAAATCGGCTGCAAAGACTTCCCGCACTTTCGGACGCGTTACACAAAAAGCAGTTGACTTACCTATCGTGTAGGTATGGTTATTCAAATCATTCCAAAGAACATATATATTTGTCAGTTCATCCTGCTCAAACAACGCACAGGACTTGCTGTTTCGTTTCCGCCGCCGACAATCAAGATAGGCATCGTAAACCTCTTCCAGTGTACACCACATAAGTAAATATCATAAATTTCATAGCACACCAACACACTGTTACTGTTTGTCTTATTGTTGTTGTTGAACGAACCATTGTTCAAGTTCACTGCATTCGTACTACTGTTCTGACAACTCGTCCACCAGTTACCGCGCCTGCTGCCACTGACTTGTTCTTAACTCTCCGCTCGTGATGAGGGTGTGAGTGGGCAGCCACCTTTAATCTATTACGCTCTCCCGATAGTCTATGCTACCGGCTCCGGCTTGTTCTCGTCTATTGTCTTCCTAAGCCACCCATTGGATTGACGCTCTATGCTGGCAAGGGGTTTGGCTAATGCCAGATAGTGTGTCTGTTCCATATAGCCATGTTCGTTGCTGAGTTTGAGCAGTGTCTTCAGGGTGGTAAAATGCCCGATGTATCTGCGTAAGGCTTGCTCACGCAACTCCGGGAAATCTACTGCTTCTTGCAGGCAGTCGAAAAGTTCAAGCGTGGTGTTGTAAATCTTCTGTCCAAGGGTATGACGCCTATCTCGTTTGTAGGTATTGAGCATGTAATCCACTTGCTCCAAGACACGATATGTCGCCGTGTAGAGCGGCAAGTCCGTCGATTTCTTCTCAATATCCATTGTCTGCGGTTTTTGTTTTTAGTTATTAATTATTGCTTTTTATATTTATCGCAATTTATTTCTGCGATTTTGGCTTTTTCTCGCTATCCTCCCCTTATCCTCTCGTTATCCTCCCCTTATTTCTCTATGAAATGGGTGCGTGTGGGGCAGGAATGCCCCACACATTAAAAATGACTAAATTAAAGGTCATAGCACACCAACACACTGAGACTGGTTGTCTTATTGATGTGGCCGTCGAACGAACCATTGCCCAAGCCCACTGCATACGTACTACTGTTCTGACAACTCGTCCACCAGTAACCGCTTGTGATAGTGGGTGCTGTCTTGCCAAGTAAAGTGAAGAATGCTTGCAGGGTAGTCAAATTCAGCGACAAGTAGTAAATCTGTGCATAACTCGGCAGGAAGCCTGTCCGTTTGACACCGTTCATGGTAAGCGATTGAGAGAGGCAGTAGTTGACTGCGGGGATGTCGCAAATATTCGTGCCTTCTCCTGCAATGTAAGTCTGCGTGGCACTATCGTAAGTCCATGTGCCGCACTCGCCTGCATCACCAATCTCTTTGATGAGTTCCGTGTTATGCTTACCGCCCGTGCAGGCTAACATGGCTGCGGAATGCGAGGTAAGATAGGGTAGTTTGTTCGGATTAAAGGCGATAGCCTCGTCTGCCCACTTTTTTGAGACAACAGAACCTACGCCTATGCAGAAACCACAACCTGTCGTGCCATCTCCTCTGTCCAAGCCCTGCAAGGTGATGTTATTAAAGCCAATGGCAATGATACTGTCTGCGGTGATAGTGCTATCTTCGATACCTGTTTTCAAAGTAGCATAGGCATAATGGTTGCCGTCTGCATCTATGGCGAACATTCCCAAATCGCCGGAAGAGTAATGCACCAATATCTCACGCGAGATAACACCTGCGACATAGGTGTCTGCCGTATGGTCGTGCATATAGCCCTCTATCTCCGGGAAGATAAGGGTATAACTCGTTCCATAAGGGATTGCTTCTATGGTGGCTTTACCGTCGCTGCCAAAGGTGGCTTCGTAGGTATTTTCCCCGTTCACACGAGCGTACACTTTCTGCCCCTCGAGGATGCCATAGTCATCACCCGTAGTGGACAAGAGAACGCAGTTGATGTCCACCTGTTCGTAACTCATAAAGTAATTGTGCTTGACATAGCGTGTCGTAAGCAGGTTGGTAGCCGTGTAGGTTAAAACCGCAGGTGTGGGATAGCCACTGATGGTAGGCAGCGTCAGAGTGTACTGATGGGTGTAGGGGACGGTGAACTTGGCTATTCCCTCCGCAGACAAGACTTGTTGCTGCGTCTCTTTGGTAGCAGTGTCGTAGAGGGTTACTTTGTAGTTCTCCCAAGCGACAGTGTCATTCGAAGTGAGTTCCACAACTACCACCTCGCTGTCACCTGCCGTGCCAATATAATACTCTTCGCCGGTTAAACCGGATTTGATGCGTGTTAATGTTTTCATTTACTATTCTGTTATGTTAGAGAGTTGCTGTTTGCGTTGTTTCGTCCACTCCTGCTATGATAGGCAGCACGAGCGTGTACGAGTTATCCGTGTCCGTGTTCTGCTCGAAGCGAGCGGAATAGGCTTGCTTGTTCATCTCCGCTGCGTCCTGAACGGCAGTTGCTACCGCCTGCAATATGGCTGTCTGTGTGGCGGTGGTGTCCTCGCCGAGTAAAGCAGATTGGGCAGAGGTGATGGCGGTGTTTATGCTGCTTGTAACATCGGAGAGTTTATCTGCGGTGTCTATCTCTACCGTGAAGACATCATCCTTACTTGCACCAAACTTGGACGGCACAAGAATGATGGAGTTCTTGGCTGTGGACTCAATCGTAACATTGTCTTTCTGCATAGAGGAGCAGATGACTTTCTTTTGGGTTTCGTCCACAATCAAACGGACGTCCTCTATGTCAATAACCTCCGAGACATAAAGCAGAACGCCTCTGCCTTCAACCTCCATGGTTTCTGTAATATCTATTCTTCTTCTCATAGTCCTGCGTATATTAGAGGGAGTAAATTATCTATTTGTTTTTGCAAAGTGTCGGCGGCGGACTGCGCAGAACTTGCCATATCTCTCGCGTCATTCGCTATTGCATTGGCTGACTCGCCTATACGATGTGCGTCATCCGCCGTTGATTGCACTGCGTTGATTGATGATTGAAGAGTGGAGATGTCGGATTGCAAAGCGTATGCTGTGCCAACCTGTGCAGAGATGTTGTCTGTTGCGGCAAATGTAATGGATATGTCGAGTTGTTTATTCATCTGTTTCTTGTTTGATTGGTGTATATTTTATCTCAATACCTGTAGGCATACTTTTGATGCACACTTTCTGCGTATCAGCAACAGCATAGATATCAACATAGAGAGTTCCCTGCATAATGTTAGTGTTTGCAGAGGTGAGCGTTCCTGAAAGCGTTTTGCCGTCATCCGAGATGGTAAGTGTGCTGTACCCGTCAGTGGAGATAGAAGCGAACCTCACAATGGAGTTCTGACTGGTATAGAGATAAACAACAAGTTTGGAGAGGTCAGTCCACTTGTCTATGCTACTGCTGTTGTTCAGAGTGATTGTGAAGTCGATTGTTTCTGTTTGGTATCGTATCATAAGCGTTGGGGAATAAAAACAGCAACGGGGAGGGCGGCTGCCCCGCCCGCTGCTGAACAAAATGAAAAACAATCTATTACATGAAAAAGAGGTTGCTTGTTGTGTTACTCTTTCTCTACCCAGCAGCCCTCGAAGTATTTCTCGAGTGCCTCGAGCGGAGCGATTTCGGGTTTCTTCTTGCTCTTCCAAGTGGCAGTGACATTCCATGCTACGGCAGAGGTCAAGTCCTGCTCTACTGGGGCAATAGCCTGAATGGTGGCGGGCTTGTCCGTGAAGTGGAGCAATGTCTCGGTGCGCCATATCAGTTTCCAATGGGCATTCTCTACGCTCTCGTAGAAGTCCTTGTTGCCGCTGTACGACGGGTCTTTGAACGAGAGGGTGTGCAGGTAGCCGAGCAGGCGGGTTTCCTCGTCGCCGTAGCCGTCGCCCGTCTGGGCAGAGCCGCCATCGTAAGTACCTGTCGTCTCGCTGATGAGGTGTATCTGACCTGCGGCGATGTATGTCTCGAAGAGCGTCTGTGCCTCCGTGGTAGAGGTCTCGGTGGCGGTCTTGAGTTTGTCGATGAGTTCGGTGAGGTCGAGCGAGCCGTCTACAAGGCAGACGCCACGAATACGACCAAGTTCTCTACTGCACGGGTCGCAGGAGTGGATTAATGCCTCGCCCGATGCGGTCTCACATGTGATTCGTTGTAATGACATAGTGGGTATTGTTTAGTTGCACCTTGGGTTGTAGGTGCTGGTTATACGATAGTTGATTTTGAAGAGGTAGTACTCTGGGGACATGAAGTAGGACACGCCCACATACTCGGAAGCAAATATCTGCAACGAAGCAAAATCGCTCTGCGAGAGGCTGCATTGCTTCTGCTTGGCGATGGCTTGGCGTGCGGCTCGCTCTGCCTGCAAAGGCGACAGGCTTGCCCGCTTGCCGAAGACGATACACGACATATCATCGGTCTCCGTATAGCCGTTGCCGCTGCCGAAAGAGGAAGCGGTGTCCTCCTGATAGGACACGCCATTGAGGCGGTGGTAGAGCGTAATGTCGTGCTTGTCGGTCTCGCCATAGACGCTGATGCACTCGCCATTGGGCAATACCAACGCAGGCAATGTAACCTCATCCTCGCTGCGCAGGCTGACCGATTCGGCAAGGCTGTATGCCTTGAGGTCGAGGTCTTGCAAAAGGTCTGCGAGAGCGTCGTTGATATGTTCGATTACTGCTTGCATAGGTTGGCGATAAAGTCGTCGGCAATCTGTTGTACGAGTGCGCGTTCCTCGGCGGTGGGCGCAAAGATAGGCTTCTTATAGGTGTCCTCGCACCAGCGGGCTTTCTGCATATTCTCCATCGTGTTGAAGCCTATGCCGTAGCCGTTCTCGATAGGATAAATCTCGTAACTGTCCTCCATGGCTCGTGTGAGCGATAGAATGACCTTGCTACTGCTTCCTCGTTTGGCTTTGACACGCGTGCGGATGTAGGCGGGTGTGTAGGTTCCTATGGCAGCACCGCTGCTATCCTTGCCCTGCACATGAATGCGGTCACGCAACACTGCCATAAGGCTGACGGCTTGGAGGCGCGTCATCTGGTCTTTCTGCAATGCGGTCAGTTTGAAACTGAGTGTATTGAGAACCGTTGGCAGGTTGTTGGAGTAGGTCATAGGATAGGTGTTCCGTAGGTGATGAGTTGGCGGGGTTCGGGGTGTTCTTCCTCTCCGAAGCACTCGGAGGCGTGGATGTCAATGCCGTTGACCGCCGTGGTGAGTTCCTTGGCGAACTGGTCTTCGAAATAGGCACGCAACTCCTTGCTCTTGGTGCGGTCTATGGTAGCCGCATTGATACGCGAGGAAGCGTGGCGGGTGAGCATGACCTCTGCCCCAAGGAGATACCACAATGCGGTTGCGAGTATCTCCTTGTTGCTGAGAATCAAACATTCACACAATCCAATATCTGTTACCTTATGGCACTTGTTGACCTCCGAGATGAAGAGGGTGCGGAACTTGAGTATGCCTCGCCACTCGAGACGCGACCAAGTGTCTGTCTCGTCCTCGTCGGTGCGGCTAATGTCCTCGAGTAGGGATACGGAGATATCGGGCAGCGCGTCAATGTACAACCCGCTGGGGGCTTCGGTTGACCCGCCGCTGATAAGTCCGATATATCCTTTCAACTCGTCGAGCATGGTTCTACGCTTGTTCTGCTGCGATATAGTGGAACGAGCCGTTCACGCCCTTGAGTACATCCGTTGCGGCGAATGCGTCGGTCGGTGCGGAGAACAATCCGTAGTTCTTGGACACGATGAGTTTCCAACCGCGTGACTGCGATACTGCTCCCTCTGCGTCGTACTCTGGGCAGTCGACATACTTGAGTTGGCAGTCGAAAACAAGCGAGGTGAGTGCGCCATCCAACTCGACGGGTACGGGGAGCGTGAAGAAGACGCTGCCTGCTTTCTCGCCAGCGAATGCGCCGACATAGCGATTCCAATCAACAAAGCCGATAGAACCCTTGGCGAATGCGCCGAAGTGGTCTTTGCCCCAACCCGTGATGGTGCGGGGGTCGTAGTAGGCGTTGAGCGGCAGGGCGGCAATACCCTCGCTGTCGGCACTGGTCTTCAGTTTGTGGAAGATGTCGTAGCGGGTGATGAGTCCGTTACCGCAGATGAGCAGTTTGTCGTTCACCTCGTTGACGAGAGCGTCTTCCATCAGTTTGACATATCCCGTGCTGAAGTCTGCCGACTTGCCGATGGTCAGTGTCTGGGCAGAGGTGGCAAGACTATAGGCGGCGTTTGCGCCCCACTTGGTGGCTTGGGCAGCAATCAGGTTGCTGTCTATCTTACCAATCAAGCCGATGAGTTTGGAGAGCAGCACCTCGTATAGACCACGCATGAGCGGCGACTGTTGTGCATCGCCGAGAGCGAGGGTCTGAACAGCCTCCTCCTCGTATTGGCGCATCTCGTCGTCGGAGATGAAGATACCAATCTTGGAGAAGAGCGGTTGCTCTATCTGATGTTCTTTCCAGTCTGCGCCGAGCGGTGTTTCGCAATCGTCGGTGTCGGTGACCTCCGATTCGAGACCACGCTGCAGATAGCGCAGTTTGATAGTGCGCTTCAATCCCTTACGCAGTTCCTCGATGTTGTTGATTTCGGTGGTGGCGTTATTCTCCAGCAGCAAGCGCAGGAAGCCAGTGGGGGTGAGTTTGAGTTGCGGGTCGTTCTGCTTTGCCACGAGATTGAGGTTCTTGATGGTGGCTTGAGCAAACCCTGTGAGTGTGATAGGCATAGTTGCTTATTGTTTTTATTGTTCGAGGTCGGCAATAGCGGCTGCAGCGGCTGCATCGATATTGCCTGTGTCTACCGTCTTGCCGTTGGGCAGGGTGATAGACTGGGGCTGTTGAGGGGTGTATTGTACACCGCCTCCGTCGTTGGCTGGTTGTTCGTTGGAAACCTCCAGCAGGTGCTTGTCGGCGAGGATACGATTGGCGAAATCGCTGAACGAGACAGGCTTGTATCCACTATCGATAAAGTCGAGCGACGGGTTGTCGGTCTGCTTGAGGCGCAGCGTGCCGCCGTCGTTGACAAGCGTGGCGTGCTGCTCTTGCAGGGCTTTCTCGATAAGGGCGCGAGCAATGGTGATATTGGTATCGCCGAGGTCTTGGTTGGCGTATCGCTTTCCGTTGAGTTCGAAATTGACCAACATATCGAGTTGCTGCTTGGCTGTGGCTTTCTTATACTCGCTCAGTTCGGTGTCCTTTGCGGCAGTGATAGCAGCCAGTTGCTTCTGCAGGTCGGCGATAGTCTTGGTCAGTCGCGCATTCTCTTCGCCTTGGGTGGAGTGGTTGCTCTGCGCTCTCTTCTCGGTATCCGCAATACGGGCGGCAAGGACATTCTCGAGCAGGTCTATCTTCTTGTAGGTTGACGGCTCTGCCTGCATACTGTCTGCGATGCCGTATTTCTCGGCGAGGACGGCGAACTTGTCGTCTGCTGCCTTGAGGATAATCGGCTTGAGATGGTTGAGCACCTCTCGGTTGTTTTTCGCTCCATCGAGCGACATGAGCCCTGTGTCGAAACGCTCTGCAAGGTCGTCGGTTACCTCGTGTTGGGCGAGTTCCTGCGACGAGAGCAGGTCGATGAGGGCGGGTTCGTTTTGCACGCCAATTTTGGCTGCCAGTTTATTGAGTAAATCTCCGAGTGTCATACTAATGTGTAATTAGCAATGTGTAGTTATTCTTTGGTGGTGTCGGTTGTCTTGCGGGTCTTGGCAAGTTCTTTGCGCAGGTCGTTGATGACCCGTTCTCCCTCGGCAACCTCCGCTTCGGTGGCAGCCAGTTTCTCACGCAACTCGGCAATGGTCTGCTGCGCTTGGTCGGCTTTGGACTGGAGGTCGGCATGGGCTTGCTGCGCCTCGGCTACCTCTTTTTGCAGGCGAGCGATTTCGGCGGCTTGGTCTGCATTGGCGGCAGGCTGCTTGTCCGCAGGACGCTCGTTTGGCTCGACGGCATATACCTCCTCATCGGTAGGGGTCTCTATCTTCGCCCCCTGTGCGATGTAGAAAGTCTTGAGGCTCGCGAGCACGATACGCGGGGAGGTCTCTCCCTTGGGCGTTACTTTGATGAACTTAGACATAGTGTAATAAGATTTATTATTCTGCGTGCAAAATTACGAATAAAAAACTATACTAACAAATAATTTCTATTTTTGGCGTGTATTTTTTTGCCTCGACTTGCACGGGTGGGAGAAATGGTGTACCTTTGCCCGCAAATT
>CAVEFV010000075.1:0-9614 GCA_963615025.1 Firmicutes bacterium CAG:95
GTTGGGCTGGGGTAAGGTGGTCGGTATCATAGTCCAATGCATCGTACTGCGCTTCCGCAGAGGTGTCGGTGGTGTCGTCCTCGCTGTCTAACTTATCGAGGTTGACGGCTTTGTGCGATTGGGCGGCGTACTTTGCCTCTTTGGCTGCCATCTCTACTTTCATCTTCTCGGTGTATTCATCGACCAACGCTTGTGCCTTTTCCAACTCGGCTTGGTGCGCAAAAGGTTTGCCCTCACGCGCACGCATTAGTTCGCTCTCCTTTTGCGCACGCTCGATACTTGCCTTAGATTGGGCTATTTCGTTTCTCGCCTGCTTGCCCGAAAGAACATCACTCTCGATGGTCTCTAAAAGGCGGTCTGGGACTTTGGTAAGCGACGCAATAGGTTTCTCGCCCAACGGGGCAGCAGAATACGACAAGTCCTTTTCGATAGAGATAACGGTCTTGCCGTCTTTCCAATTTGCCTTACGAGTAAGGTTCACAAAGAAATGGAAAGGCATACCATTGAACGACAGCGTATAGGCTAACGATTTCTTATCACCCCAACGGTCTGCACGGAGTTTATCGCTCTCGGCGGCGATGTCTTTGTTGAGTTCTTTGAGTGCGCTCTTGACCTCCTCGGCGGAATGGCAGACAGTGCCATTGATATTGTACTCGCTGACCTTTCCGTCATGGAAAGTCTTTTCGAGCAGGTCTATCAGTTTCTCGTCGTCGGCAATCTTTTTGGTACGATAGGCGATAATGGTGTCGTTGTCTTTTGTCTTTTTTGCAATGAGTATCTGGTCGATACGGTGCTGTTGCTCGCGGGCTTTCCACTTGCGCAGGTCGCGCTCGGCTTGCGATTTCATCAACATATACTGCGAACCCGAAACAACAGCAAGCATATCATCATAGATACCCTCACCGACATCCTCCAAGACACGGTTTTCGAGGTTGTTGTCTATCATAGACTTGCCGTTCATAATACTGTCAATGAAGCCTGCTTTGGTTTTTAGACGCTGATAGGAGGTAACATCGAGAGAGTCTTCGACACCAAAACGCAAGACACGAACGGGAATGCCCCATGCCTTGTGCATATTACCCTGCCGCAAGATACGCCCGTTGCGCTGCGTGTAGTCCATCGGTCGGTCGGGTGCGTCCATGTGAATGAGCGTATGTAGGCGGGTCTGTATGTTCACACCCGTACCCAAGGTCTGCGTACTGCCCATGATGACACGAATATCGCCCTCACGCACTGCGTCAAATACTTTCTGCTTGGCAGTGTCGGACATCTCGCTGCGGATAATGGCTATCTGGTTAGCGGGTACGCCCTGCGCTGTCAGTTTGTCCTTAATGTCATTGAACAGATTAAACCCGCTCTGCTTGTTCTGGTAACTATCGCAGAAGATAGCCGCCGTGCCGTTGTATTTCTTGCTGTCGTTGAGTGAACGCAATACCTCCGTAACGGCTCGGTTGGTTTTCGACAACGGCTCATCTGCAGCATCCTCGTCCACAAGGCGCGGGTCGATGGCGGCACGCTTGGCGATACCATACATCGTAAGAGGAATATGGCTATTCTCTTTTTTCTCCTTGCCGCTCATTCTTTCGAACTTCGCCAACTCGGAACGGACGGCTGCCATAATGTCCATAAGCGTCGGCGATTGTTCCAAGAATATATCTTGCGCCTTTCCGCCCTCCAATTCCGGCACTTTGTCGTTGACCTGTCCGACCTCGCGTGTGAGGGTGCAGTCAGCAACCGACAGCCACAGACGCATTAACTCCGGCACATTGTTGTACTGCGCAAAACGATTGTTGGCTTTGTACTTGCCATTGGTGGCAAACTCCAACTGTTCGTTGATTTTGCCAAAGTTATGCACAAAGTCATCGAAATAGTAGATGTCGTTCTCTTTGAGCATGGACTTGGGCATGAGGTATTTCATGAAAGTCCATATCTCGGCGGCGGTGTTGCTGATAGGCGTACCCGTAGCGAAGATGACATTCTTGTGTCCGGTGCGTTCGTACACCGATTGGCATTTGAGATAGAGAGCCGCTGCACGCTTGGAGTAACTCGGGTCGACGCCCTTTACACCACGCTGCATCATAGTAGCAAAGCCGAGATGTTTGTAGTTGTGCGCTTCGTCGATAAGGAGTGCGTCGATACCCATATCGTCGAAGTCCTCTACACGGTCGGTCTTTCGGTCGAGCATTTCTTTGGCGCGGGCTTGGGCGTTCGCTCGTTTCTCTGCCTCTTTCTTTGCGTCTTTGTCTTTGCTCTTGGTCTTTTTGCCGCTCATGTTGTTGGTTTCGAGGTCGCCTTGAAGCGATACGAGTTCTTTCTCCATACGCTGGGTTACGGTGGAATTTACGCCCGCCTCTTTGGCAGCCTCGATAGCGTGCATTTTTTCCTCTATCTTCTCGTTGATAAAGTCCTGCATACGCGACTCGCTATCGGGTATCATATCGAATACCGATTGCGGAATGATTATCAAGTCCCAATCGTTGTATTTGATTTTGGCATAGAACTCCTGCCGCCCCTCTGCGGTGCGGTCGCGGTCGCTGACGGTCAGTATCTTAGCATTCGGGTACAAGTCCTTTGCGTCCGACACAAACTGTTGCGTGGTGGCGTTCTGTACGACAATCATCGGTTTCTTGGCTGTACCCAAACGGCGCATTTCCATAGCCGTGGAGATGAGCGAGATAGTCTTACCCGTACCTACCTCGTGCGCAAGCATAAGCGGCTGTGTCAGTCCACGCGCTACGGCTTGCTGCTGGTGCGGATAGAGGTCGTACTTGGCACTGTTTTGTCCGGGCAGATGTTTCGACAAGAATACATCATCTACTTTGAGCATAGGAACAACGGCATTGAAACGCTCGTTGTATATCTTTTGTACGCGGTCGGCAAGTTCGCTGTCCTGCTGCATTTTGCCACGCGCCCATTCGACAAAGTCGTCTTTTATCTGACTAATCTTGTCGGAGCAAGCGGCTGAGGCTACCTTGTCGGTAATGGTCTCGGTTGTGCCGTCGTAGTGGCGTTCGACTTTGCTGACCACAACAGGCACATTGTTCATAGCAGCGACCATCAACTCATGCCCATAGACCTGCTTTCCGATAGTTTCGGAATATACGCCCTCGGAGCGGTCTTTCTCGCCTGCACCCCATACCTCGTTGGCAACCCATGAACTGGCTACATGGTTCAACTTAAAGTCTTGGATGTCGTATTTCTCTTTTGCATACTGCTTGTACAACTCTGCGGGTATCCATGTAGAGCCGATACTGAACTCTATAAGGTGGGCGGGAATATCTACGGGGACAACCTTACGCAACTCCTCGATGTTAGCGTCTAACGAACCGTCGGTGTTATGCTCCTCGGCATACGCTAATTTCTCTCGTACATTGCCCGACAAATACTGGTGGCGTGCCTCAATGTTGCCCGTCTGCGGGTTGCGGAAACCCAAGCGAGTGTTGAGTATCTCCGTCTCTACCTCTTCGGTGGGTTTGCCTAACCACTCGGCAATCTTGTCGGGTTGAATAGTACCGAACTGCTGCATAGAGAGGATGACGCCGTCTTTGGCATTCTCGGCTTTCGGAATTGCTTGCACACCGACCACTCGTTTGTTGAACAGGTCGGTCTTGCTAACTTCTACTTTCTTTTTGCCATTGACATCGACGCTCTCTTTTACCTTTTCGATAGCGGCGATACTTGCCCACTGCACATCGTTGCGCAGGAATGACAGAGAGGTGTTGCGGTTGAGGCTGCCGTACTTGCGGACAAAGTCATCATATACACTGTTGAGTTTGCGCAGGTAGGGTTTGAGTTCGGCATCCGATATGTCCTTGGTCTGTGCTTGCAACAGGTCTGCAATGGCTTGCTTGATTGCGTTGTAGTCGTTGGCTACTTGCGACTTGGGGTAACCTTTTACTTTGTTCGAGTTGATACCCTCGATAGGCACTGCCTTTCCGACTTGCGCACTGCATATCTCGCCTTTCGAGTTGACAACGAGTGCGCCGTATGGTATATCACCCTCGACGGTTTCGTAATCTCCGGTTGGTGCGTGTTGGGGTTGCTCCTCGTAGGTTTGCAGGCGGTCGGATTTCTCCATGCGCTCCACCCACATTTTCAAGCGTTCTGCCTGATTGATGTCGGCGGATGGGTAGCAACTCAATGTATTCTCCCGCCATGTGCTGCCATGCTCGAAAGCATACTCCATGACACCACCCATATTACTGGGGTGCAAGATAAAGTAGTCGTTATAAATAACTTTTACATCCTTATCTTCGGGGCGTTTGTATGTTCTGGTTTTCTTGTCCCATTCCTCTTTTTGCGGCTGTTTGGCGATACGCTCTGTCGATGTATCGAGTACATTGATAGCACGCTGGTCTAACTGCCCGTTTACACGCTTGCGCACTACAATAATATCTGAGGTGGCGTTTGTACCGCCAAAGGTCTCGTTGTTAAGACGGAAAGCACCGATAACATCGGCATTACCACCACGACCATCGTTGAGCCATACACGCAGGTCTTTCGACTTGTCGAGGGTGTTGCTGGTAGAAATGAATATGCCCAAGCCGCCTTGTTTGAGTTTGCGCACATTCTTGGCGATACAGAAATCATGAATGCTGCCGAAGCGTTTAGACAAGTCTTTCTCCTGCTTGTCATACACATGCAGGTCGGTCACGAACGGCACATTGGTAATTGTGAGGTCTTGCGAGTTGTTAGGTATGTCCACATCTTGGAAACCTGCGTGGTGCGTGGTAGCGTCCGGGTAGAGCTGTGCAAGTATGCCTGCCGTGATGTCGTCTATCTCTACGGCGGTCAGATTACTGCGGTGCGAGATACTCTCTGGCATCAGCGCAAAGATATTACCGATACCCGCAGAGCCCTCTAATATATTGCCGCCCTTAAAGCCTAACCGCTCTGCTATCTGCCACATGGCATTGATAACATTCTCCGGTGTATAGTAGGCAGAGTTACGCGACAGTTGGGCTGCCTCTAACTCTTCGGGTGTCATGATAGACGCAAGTGTCTGGTACGGGGAGTTCTCACCGTGCTGCGAGTAGTAGGTTGTACCCGGTTCGCCCTTGAAGAACTCGCCCAATCCGCCCCAACCGCTATACTGCGACAGAATGCCCATCTCCTGCGGAGTGGCTTGTCTGTCCTCGTCTTGCAGTTTTTTCAACAAGCGTATAGCCGCGAGGTTCGCCTCGTAGCGTGCTTTGGGCGTGGTAGGAGCAAGACGCTCTTCGCCACGCGCTTGGAAATTGCGGGTGTTACGCCATTGCGACGGCTCTATATCGTCCGTCGGTTCGGCAGGCGTTACAGTCTGTTTTGCAGGCTGTAGAGGAGTTCCTCCGCCTCGCTCTCCGTCATGCAGCCGATGTGATGTACCACTTGTACCCACTCGTCCGCCGACAGGTCTTTCATTTTGCGGTTGTTGGCTTCCTCCCAACGCTCCATTCTCGTTCCGAGGTTGTCCGGTTGTCCCTGCTTGCGCGGTGCTACTTTCTCCCCGCCCATTAGTTCGTAGTTCTCCATTGTTGTCGTTTGTATTTTGCTGTACATTTATTGCCTCAATATCCTCAAACTTGGCTCTTGTGCCGTCTGTAAATGTTATGTCGGAAATTTTAGGTTCTTCACCCATGTTTTGGGTGCGAGAAACCATAAGAATATCCTTTGCCTCTCCATTTTTCAATCGCACACGACCATGCGTAACCTCATCCTCTGTAAATCGATGTTGTTCGGTTACCGGTTCTATGTCTTCCCAATCAGCAATCTCTGTTAGCCATTTTGCACCGAAAGAGTCGATAACGGGTCTGCCGTCTATTTCAAAATCAACTATCTTGACCTCGCCTGCTTTCTTGTGCTTGACCGTATCTCCCACCTTATAGCCGTGGTGCAAGTCCTCTTGCGTGGTTTCTTCCGCCTGCTCTTGCTGCGCTGCTGCATCGTTCAGCGTGTCGGCGACATCGCCAAAGAGGTCGAGTACGGGCTGACTATTCGGTATGCTCGTGGTGTCCTTTTTCTTGCGGTCGGTCTGCTCCTTTACTTTCTTGGCAACCTCTAACTTGGTTGCGTTCGTCTTGGGCAGATACTCTCCGGCATACTTTCGGATGCTATTCAGCAGGTCGATGTATCGGAAATCAGCACTATAGCATTGGTTCGGTATTATGTAACGCACTGTCCCTTTCGCTTGCGGGTCTTCTATTCTCCACATAATGCCCTGAGCGTCCAATGCATTCTCGTCTATCGTACTATTAAGGGCTATTGTTAAATACAACTCTTTCCCATTCTCCAACGGCAGGCGGAAAGAAATGTCGCCACCCGCAGGTGCGATGTTGGCTTTGGTAATAACCTTGCGCTTGCTTACCTCTATGCCGAGGTCGCTTGCAAGTTGCTTGGCGAGGCGGTCGATGTCCTTAACGGCTTTGGCTTCTGCCGTTTTAAGGTAGCCGTACTGCTCGTTGAATTTTTTCGGGTTGGAGGTGTCGGCTTCGTAGTAGCCAAGCACGGCGAGTTGGTTGTTTATCTTATCCGCCGCTTCGTCTATCTTGCCGATAGTATGCAGACGGGTATTGACCTCTGCGTCTGCCTCCTCAGGGGTGAGTTCTACCTGTTCAGGTTCTCGTACCCCTCCCTCAGTGCCTTTTGTGCCGGGCTCTCGTTCTGTTCTGCTACTATCTCGTCTATCTCTTGTAACAGACGACGCCTCTCCCGATACAATTTCTCCCGTGTTGCAAGCAGTCTCTGTATCTGCGCTTGTTTGGTTTGTTGTAATATCTTCATCGTTTATGCGATTAAATTGGTTTGCGTCTTCTTCGGACTTGAATATAAAGCCCCTATTCTTGGCAAAATTGCTATAATAGCCGCCACACGCCTTTGCACGGTCTTTGAGTAACTTAAACTCCTCATCGCTGACACGGGCTGCGGGCTTTACAATCCAAATGTCCTCGCCCGTCTTGGTGTGTGTGGACTTGCGTACCTCGCCGATTTGACGATGCGTGCGGGCACTACCTGTTCCGGGAATAGGGTCTTCGCTCTCGGACGACCATACCAAGCGGGTAGGCTCGCCAAATGCTACATCGTTGTTTTTCCACTCGGCTTTGGCGAACAGGTAGTCGTTTAGTAGATTGACTTCCCGTCGTAGTCCTCCCTGCTCCAGAGTTCCTTGAACATTCTCTCCGCCGCCTGCTCGTCCCTCTCGTCCCAATCCCGGAAGAAACTGCTCCTCCAATCTTTGAACGCTTCCAGTCCCTCCTCGTAGGTCTTGTACTTGTTGTGTAGATAATTCATCTTGAACCTCCTTTAATGTTTTGTTTGCGTAGTTGATGAAATTTTTCTCTGCTTTGTCTTTGATACTCGTAAGGTAGCCTATTGACAAGTAGCGTCCTGTCTCGGCAAAACGAGCGGCGGCACGCATGATAGACGACCCCTCCGATACCTCATTGTAGTACAACTCAACAGAGTAGCCTGCATTGCGCAAGTCGGCTGCCATTTTGATGACACTCTTGCCGCCGATTTTCGGTATGACGATATTATCGCCATTCTCTACGGCTTTGGCAAGTGCAAATTTGGCTACTTTATCGCTTGCCTCCTGCACATAGCCTGCGCCATCGCCTCCGTCAAACCCGTCAAGCCACGGCTTTACGACATCGCTATCGATGATACGCGCTTTGTTCTGAGCCGATAGCGGGTTGGCATACACGCTGCTCTTTCCGCCTGCGGGACGACCGATAACAAACAACGCTTTGCGCTCTTGTGCTACCTCTCCGCTGAAATCTTCCTCTCCGTTGCGCTTGTTTATCTTTCCTTTGGCATTGAGTACTGCACTGCCGTGCTCTGCGTCCAACAAGCGGGAAGCATAGTCTGCTATCTGCTCGTCGGTAAGGCTGAGGCTCTGCCCGCTGCGTGCGTCTATCTTGGCTTGTGCGGCTTGGATATTCGGGTCTTGCAGCAATACCTCGGCGGGTATCTTGGCACCGTCTATCGACGCAAAAGAGATATAAGCCGATGTGGGTACTGCCAAAGGTTTCTCGCTCTGCTGCGACAACTCGGTAAACAACGCCTTTGCCTCGTCCGTGATATAGGTCTTGTAGTCTGCCTTATCTACGACAATCGACTTGCCATTGCACTCGTATCGTTTCTCTGTTTCCCGCAAAGGTACAACTTTTTTCTCGTTCGGCAAAGTATTTCCAGTCGGTTCAGCAGATTTTATTCTATCGGCGGAAATGTTTACAGCCGTTGTCGGCATATAGGGTATAGGCTCGTACTTAATGTTATAAGTACCGTCCTCATTCACATCTTCTATAGTAGCCTCAATATGGGTTTTACCATCGGCAGTGGTATAGCGAACTTTGTCGCCTACTTTGAATTGAGCAGGTGCGGTGTTCTCGGGTGTTTGGGGTTCGAGTGTTATAGCCTTAACATCGAACTGTGCCACGGTGGCGTAGTCGTCCATCTCTCGGGACAACTCGGCGGCTTCGGGCAGGTCACGCAGACCATTGTAGAACGATTTGAGGTAGGGGCGTATCTTGTCGCCGAACTCCTCTATCATTCGCTTGGCAAAGTCGGCAAACTTGCGTGCGCCTTTCTCTACATGATAGCCCGCCATGATAAGACCGTCCGACAACATCTCGGGGTCTAATCCTGCATTGAGGCGGTTCAGCCGTTCGTGCATACGGCGGCGTGCTGCCTCATAAGCGTCCTCGGTGAATATCTTGTTCTCCGATTTCTTTTCTTTGTTTTCGCCGGACTGTTTACTGCCCGTCTGCTCGCCTTTGGGTGCGTCTTTGGTGCTATTTTCGGCAGTGTGGGCGGCTTTTTCTTTGCTTTTTTTGCCGGATGTTTGGTCGTTTGGAACAATTGTTGTACCTTTGTCGGCAGAAGATGTTTGGGAGGAGTTCCCGCTGGCGCGGTTAGTCCCTGTATTAGAGCCGCTATTAACCTCAGTAGTTTCGGGACTTGTACTACTTTCTACTGCGGGTAAAGACCCATCATCAGTGTTCTTTCCAGACGGATTGATACCGAGCACGGCAGGCTGATTGTCAGTTGGAGTAGGCTTGCGCGAACGGTTAAGAGGAACTGACTCCTCGACCTGCGATGTCGGAATTGTTTAGCCAAACTAATTTGTTTTGTTCAATTAGTTTGGCTATTCTATTTGCCGTTTTCTCCTGATTGGACACTACAACCTCTCTGCCGTCTTTGCTGACAGTAACAGAGGTAAAATAGTACATTCGCTTTCCGTCCTTACCCGTAAACGCTTTGACAAACACATACGAATACTCCCGCTCGGTGGCTTGTCCGTCTTTGGCTTGGCTCTTGTCCTCAATGATAACACTCGGGTGTTCGAGCGTGGGTTTAACCATGCCCAACTTACCCTCTCTGCCTTTCTGTGCGAGTTTGAGGTATTGGTTCTCGCCCATCTTGACATCGCCGATAGGCGTGCTGACGATACCGTCCTCACCGAACAGAGCATACCAGTTCTCGGGCGTGAGTTCTATATCCTCGAAAGGTACAGCCTCTGCCTCTATCTGCTTTAAGGTATCACTTGCAGATATATGGGTTGCGGGTGTTGCTGCGGCTGCTGCATTACCTGCTTGTGGGCTTGGTACAGAAGATTGAGTTTGCGGGTTTTCAGGTCG
>CAVEFV010000076.1:0-8970 GCA_963615025.1 Firmicutes bacterium CAG:95
CGGTATAAAATTGCCATCATATTCTGTACCGACAAATATTCCCCCATTTTCGGAAATGGTATAATCTGCAATTTTTTTCCCTATTCCACCCGAAGCTGATTTGGAACGCTCTACCTTATTCGTATTCCAGACTGCATAGCATGCAAGAGGGGTGTGAAAAGAAAGTTGTTGATTGTTCGGACAAGCCCGTTGACAAGCACCACACTCTACGCATTTGGTGGGATCAATGTTTGGATGCCATTCGCAATATGCATCTTCTTGCATTGTAATGCAACCCAATTTGCAGGCATTGATACAAGCAAAACAACCAGTACATTGTTCTGAAGGACAAATCTCTATCATTTAATGCTCTATGGAATTTACAAGGTAATTTAAGCCGTATTGTCGGTCTTTATGAACGATATGTTGAACGGTTAGGGAGTTTACTGGTGTAACATTAGCGGGCAACGCCCCTGTATATAGCCTATCCTGCAAACAATAATGGGATAACAAGTCATAAATTCTGCTGTTTTGTGACTGAGGATTATTATCCATGAATCGTTTGACTACATAGAACTCTTTGCCTATATTAATAGAGAGAGCAGTCGCATGGAAAGAGTCAGTACACACTACTCGTGCATTTTTTAGCAGATAAACAAACTCTGCAGGACCTGCATGGGTGTATTCTAAACAATTCTCATTATGAATACTGATTCCGGATTCAAAAGAAGGAACGATGATGGCGTATGTTAGGCCATAGTGTAGTCGAATAGTATCCACCATTAGAGAGTATTCCTCCTTTCTATCGCCCACAAAATAAACAAAAATATAATCTTTTGGGAGTTCTATTTCAAAGGTAGCATTTTGGGCTATTTGTTGCAAATCATTAGGGGTTAGCAAAAAAGTTGGATCAGGTACTGACACTATATCATTTCGTCCGAGTAACGAGGACAAAACGGAAACTCCTGACGGTTCTCTAATACCTATATGACTAAATCGAGAAAGGTATCTTTTAACCGCTTTTCGGTATTTTGGGTTTATCTGTGATGTGCCGAGGCTACTTGAATATGCGATTTTCTTATTTTTGGGAGCAAAATAAAGAAAATAAAAGGCATCCCAAAAGTATAGCGTATTCCAAATTTGGTCACTACCGGTAATGTAAACATCTGTATTGCGGTTGATGCTATGAATGGGATTAATAGTGTAGAAATTCACGATAGGATAGGAGTGTATGAAATCGCTTAATTTCTGCTCTGCAAGACTTTTCTGTTTTGTTGGCTTGCGCTTAAATATCATGCGTTCCGATAAATTCCTTAAAGAGCGTATTACCCCTATTTTGTGCAGAAAACAGACCTGATATCCTAATTGCTCCAACTTAATGTATAGTGCATGTGCTTGAAGCGTAGTTCCGAAATTTTGAACTCCGTACCATGTAACTATTGATATGCGTTTCTGAGATTGCTCCATGCTTGTTATTTACTCTCGAGAGTGTATTCCCCTGTCTTTGATATGTTTGTTAATATCGGTTGTATGTTTAAGGCTGTTATATTCATTGTATGCGGTCAGTTAATTGCAGGAAATAGTCGGTAGTCCATATCTCTAACTCGTGCGGATTGCGTAAGAAGGGCAGTACATCTGCTTTAACTTGATGTATGTCTGCCGTAGCGATTCACTCACAGAGCAGTTGCAGGAACTGCTATCGGTCGATAGTAAGCCCATTAAACTGCTGCATTCGTGCCTGCAAGTGCTCGTAGTGCAAAAGTGCCGCCATTGGCGCCATTCTTAATCAATATCCCTATGGCATTTGTGGTTTCTACCCAACGACTCGGGCTCAATGTAAAAGCATTACTTCCTGCCTCTTTCAAAAGGGGGTCGAATTCGACCCCTTTGAAAGAGGGGTTGTTCAGTATCTCCCACAATCCCAAGTATTCGATTGTGTTTTTTGAGCGCATCCAATTCTTTACGACATCTTTAGGCTCTACCGCATTCTTCTGCCTTGCTATATCCGTGATACAAATATAATCCATACCATCCTTATGCAATGTGCGTATGGTAGCGTCTTTTACTATTATCTTTTGCTTGTTTCCCATAATTGTTACTCTTTTATCCCAATGTTCGCCTTCGTCATTATAAGTCTTCTCTATAGGTTATTTTGCGGTTTTGGGCGTCGCCTGGGACTATGTAGATAGGGACAGACGGCAAGTAATGGTGTACTATGCCGCAGTCATCCGTGGCTTGCAGGGTTCGGAACTGCCGACCATTGCTTTCTTGCAGGGGCTGCAAGGCTTGGCGGTAGGCTTCGGCTATCGTTGTTAGGCGAAAGGCTTGCGGGGTCTGTGCGCATAACAAAGTCGAACGGGGAGGAATGTCTTGTACAATGAAATCGCCTGCTGTGTCCTGCTCTTGCGGTGCAACTCTATACATAGTGTCTGTGGCGGGGATGGCTACCGTAACTGCCTCGTGTTGTTGGAGAGCAATGCAGACATCCGTGATAATTCGTTCACTCACAAAGGGGCGTGCGGCATCATGAAGAAGGATGTTTATGTTCGCACTGTCTATCTTGTCAGCGAAGGTCTTCTGTATGTGGTGTATCGCATTGAGGCTTGATTCGTAACGCTCGTTGCCGCCTGCGATAACAAATGTCACTTTCTGCCAACCGTTGCGGCGCACCATCTCTTGTGCTTGCGCGAGGTAGTCCCTATGCATAACAATACCTATCTCATCGATACACACCGCCTGCTCGAACGCCGCCACCGAGTGCTCAAGTATGCTCCTGCCATCGGCTAACGGCAATAGTTGCTTGGGCGTTGTACCTCCCACGCGGGCGCCTATGCCTCCGGCTAATATGACGGCTATGTTCTTCATTTTCTGCTTTTCAAAGTTTGGTATACCATTAATCCTTTCACTGTCAACAGGTATTTCTGACGAGGGTGCTTGGGAGAATCGGGATAGAGTAAGCACACAAAACCGGATAGGATAGCAGGGGCTAAACTATATTCCTCAAAATTAGACCTGTCTTTTAGTCCAACGAGTTCCATTATCTCTCGTTTGGATAATTGCTGTTCACCCACTGCCAACACCAATCGCTGTATCGGTTCGGTCATTGTTTGGAATAGGACTCCTATACTTGCAGGGGTACTTGACGGGGTACTTGATGGGGTACTTGCAGGGGTCTGCTGTAACTCTGTCGGTGGATTGATAAGCATATAACGATTTTTGAGTTCGTTCTTCTCACCTAACAGCAGATTACGGAAAAACCGTTCAAGATATTGGTAATCATAGTCTATCCCGCTCGCAGCATTCTTATAATTGGCACGCACTAACGCATTACGAAAGTACCATGAGTATTCTGCAAACAGACTATTGTCAATATCAAACCCTATAGAACGCAAATAAAGGATAGTGAACACGGCTGTTGTTCGTGTATTTCCCTCGCCAAAAGCATGTATTTGCCACAATCCCGCCACAAAACGGGCAATGTGTGCAATCATATCTGCCTGCGATAACCCATTGTAACTAAATGCTCTTTCGTTCTCTATATCGTATTCTATCGCCGAGCGAATATCTATGTAGTTCAGATAACTGACCGTGCCACCCCGTAGCACCCATTCTTTTTTTGTGATATTGTAATCACGAATTCGCCCTGCAAATTTATATACGCCTGTAAACAGGTGCTTGTGTATAGACAGATACCCTTGCAGCGTAAAACCTACGGTATTGCTCTCTATCAATTCCGCTATCTTTGCGGCTACCGAATCTGCCTCGAATTGGTTATCCTCATCGGCAGAACGAGTAGTTTTTGTTTGGTAGTAGGTATGTACCAAGCGTTGGGCTTCCTTAATATCTATCTCCCCCTCAATATGGCGTTTTGCCGTACTACGCAAATACTCCGACGGGGTAAGCCCGTCCACATCCTGCAACCCGATAGCCATAGCCCACGCTTCCGCTTTCTCGCGTTGCGACGGCTCTCCATATCGTATATAATTGTCAAAAGCACTCATCAACACATCCTCCCGCAGTCATCTGTACATGTCCAAAAGTCCTCACTGTTTCTCCTTCTCCTCCTCCGTGAATGCATTCCATCCCTGCGCACGAAGTGCCAACTCTTCACCATTACGGCCGATAAGATTCGTTCCGTATTCCGGTTTGGTGATATGTCCGATGATATACAAATCTTCGATAGGCACCAGTTTCTCGTAGTCCTTAATGTCACAAGTGAAGAGTAACTCATAGTCCTCGCCGCCATTGAGCGCACATGTAACGATGTTCAGATTCATCTCCTCTGCCAGTACGGCGGCTTGGTAGTCAATAGGTAACTTGTCCTCATACACAGCACATCCTACACCCGACTGCGAACATATATGCAGCAGTTCGGATGACAACCCGTCCGATACATCCATCATAGCAGTTGGCTTCACGCCTGCTTTGCGCAGTGCCGCAATAATATCTCGGCGTGCTTCCGGTTTCAGTTGGCGTTCAAGCAGGTACTCTTTCCCCTCAAAAGCCGGTGTCGCTTGGGCATTATCCGCCATCACAAGACGCTCCCTCTCCAATAGTTGCAACCCCATATAAGCGGTACCAAGATTACCCGACACGCAAATTAGGTCGTTCAGTCCGGCTCCATTGCGATAGACAATGTCCTCTGACTTGGCAGTACCTAAACAAGTAACGGAGATAGTCAACCCTGTCATCGAAGCGCAGGTGTCACCTCCTACCAAATCTACACCATAACGCTCGCAAGCCAAACGGATACCGCCAAACAGTTCGTCCATATCCTCTACCGAGAAGCGTTTGCTGATACCCACAGAAACAATAAGTTGCGTCGGGGTTCCGTTCATAGCGTATATATCGGAGAAATTCACAACGGCTGCTTTGTAGCCGAGATGCTTCAGAGGAACATACTCTAAATTAAAATGAATGCCTTCGAGTAGCATATCGCTTGTAGCAAGGCAGCGATCAGCACCGTAATCCATTACGGCTGCATCGTCGCCAACACCTTTCTTCGTTGAGGCTTGTTTCAGTACAATGTCCTTCGTGAGACGGCGAATCAGTCCGAACTCACCTAAGGTTGAAATCTCTGTGCGTGCCATATCTAACTTATTCTTGCTTGCAAAGTTAGACAAAAATATATACTATTCCAAATCTATCAACACTAACAGTGCGATTATATTGCTAATCAGATGTTTAATAAACCAATATAACTACCTGTCCCCTATCTGTGGAGTGGATATTTTGAAAAAAGATGGTTGTATGCTTGTGGGAATGAAAATAAAGTCATACCTTTGCAGCCGCGATTGAAAAATGTACTATGTTGGTGCCATAGCTCAGTTGGTAGAGCAAAGGACTGAAAATCCTTGTGTCACTGGTTCGATTCCCGTTGGCACCACGAAGAGGGAAGAAGAGGGGAAAAAGGCTGTCTTAAACTATTAGGCAGCCTTTTTCTTGTCTAATTGTCTAATTGTCCATTTGTCAATTTTCTGATTGTCCTATTCTCATGCTGTCTGTAAAGTCATAGCGTGTTATGGGCATCGACTCTCCTTCAAAAGACCAAACAATATGTTACCGTTCCACCCAATAAACCCTTTCAACCAATAAAACTTCTTATCAACTTCTAAACACATAAACTATAAAACTCTTCAAAACTCTTGCACAATTAAAAAACTTGCACTAACTTTGCAGCCCGTTCTCGGTAGATGCTGACTGCCATAGAACAAACAAACAAGACAAATTTATAATTAATAACATAATTATCAACCTATTAACATGATTGTAGTACCTGTAAAAGAAGGCGAAAACATTGAGAGAGCACTCAAGAAATTCAAACGCAAATTCGAGAAGACCGGCGTTGTAAAAGAACTGCGCCGTCGTCAACAATTCGAAAAACCTTCCGAATTGAAGCGTGAGAAAATGATGCATGCTATCTATGTACAGCAGATGCATGCACACGACGAGATTTAATCGCGAGTAGTGCCTACATCTTACCACCTATAATGAGTATCTGCCAATGAGTGGGTACTCTTTTGTTGTATCTGTATATCTCAAAATCTTAAATAAGGGGAACAGAACTCGCCCATCAAATCTTAAATATTATATAAAGAAAAATACAACTACTCTTGCAGTACAAGAAAAAAACTGTACCTTTGCGACCTGTAAAGATAATCCACGAAAAACAGTATAGTTATGTCCACCGACAATCTATCAAATGTCGTCGTACGATTTTGCGGCGACTCTGGAGATGGGATGCAACTCACAGGCACCATATTCTCTAATCTATCAGCCATTTTAGGAAACGAAATCTCAACCTTCCCAGACTTCCCTGCAGAAATACGCGCTCCTCAAGGAACACTTGGAGGCGTAAGCGGATTTCAAGTCAATCTCGGAGAAAGCAAAATATACACACCGGGGGACAAGGCAGATGTGCTTATAGCCATGAATCCTGCGGCACTTAAAGTAAATGTCAAGAATATACACAAGCACTCTGTTATTATTATTGACACCGATTCTTTCACCGACAAAGACCTGCAAAAAGCACAATACACCACCGATAATCCTTTCACCGAACTGTCTATACCGGAGTCTGTACAGATAGTGCCTGTCGCACTGACAACCCTCACCAAAGAGAGCCTCAAAGATTCCGGATTAGATAACAAGTCCATACTTCGATGCAAGAATATGTTTGCACTCGGCTTGGTATCATGGCTTTTCCAGCGTCCTATTGACAAGGCACTACATTTTGTCGAGAAGAAATTCAAGAAGAAACCAGATTTGTTCCAAGCGAATGCAAAGGTACTAACCGATGGCTACCACTATGCAAGCAACCTGCATCTCAACATCAACACCTTTGTAATAGGACACTCTAAAAGTCTCGAACACGGACGATACACTTCCATAGCAGGGAATAAAGCCACGGCTTGGGGCTTAATTGCTGCAGCGGAAAAAGCAGGTAAAAAACTCTTTCTTGGTTCCTATCCTATCACTCCTGCAACCGACATAATGCAGGAACTCGCATTGCGTAAAGATCTTGGAGTTACCGTCGTGCAAGCAGAAGACGAGATAGCAGGTGTCTGCACCGCTATTGGAGCGTCATTCGCAGGATGCCTCGCAGTAACAACGACATCCGGACCAGGACTCTCGCTCAAAAGTGAAGCGATAGGACTTGCAGTCATAGCCGAACTGCCATTAGTCGTTGTAGATGTCCAAAGAGGCGGACCAAGTACAGGACTGCCTACCAAAACCGAACAAGCAGACCTACTGCAAGCATTGTACGGGCGCAATGGAGAGGCACCATTAGTAGTAATGGCCGCCACTACACCGTCCGACTGTTTTCAGTCTGCCTATACTGCCGCAAAACTCGCAATGGAGAACATGACACCTGTTATATTGCTCTCTGATACCTACCTTGCTAATGGCACATCGCTGTGGAAATTGCCCAAACTGGTAGAATTACCCGAAATACATCCGCAAACAACACCTGAAACAACCGACACTCCATTCAACACCGCATCTCGAAACCAAGAAACACTTGTACGCTATTGGGCTATTCCCGGCAACGAAGGATTTGAACACCGTAATATGGGATTGGAAAGAGATGCCACAACAGGTGCTATCTCAACCAACCCTGCCAACCATGCCAAGATGATTACCATACGACAAGAAAAAATCAACCGTATTGCAGAACAACTTCCTCTACAGGAGGTCTATGGAGACGAGAATGCGGAAACTCTGCTCGTTGGATTTGGCTCAACAGAAGGGCATCTCAAACAAGCAACAGACGAACTCAACAAACAAGGGATTAAAACAGCAACTGCCAACTTCAAATACATAATGCCTCTACCCGGTAACACCGAAGAACTACTCCGACGCTATCCTCGCATTATCGTATGCGAACTCAACAACGGACAATTTGCTTCCTATCTTCGTAGCCGATTCAATAGTCTGCCTATCGAACAATACAATAAGTTGGAAGCCCAACCGTTCCATGTAAATGAAATTGTCGAACATGTTCTTATGCTAAACCGATAAATCTACCTATTTATGGAATCAACACAATTTAAGTCAGACCAATATGTAAGATTCTGCCCCGGTTGCGGAGACCACGCTATTAATACGGCACTACAAAAAGCAATGGCACAAATAGGCATCCCTACCTATCAAACAGTCGTTGTATCCGGTATAGGTTGTTCAAGCAGAATGCCACACTACATAAACACCTATGGTTTCAATACCATTCATGGAAGGGGGTTGGCTATTGCAACAGGCGTAAAAACAGCAAGACCCGATCTAACGGTCTGGGATATGTCGGGCGATGGTGATTGTCTCGCAATCGGAGGAAATCACTTCATCCATGCAATCAGAAGAAATATAGACATCAATCTCTGTCTATTCAACAACCGTATATATGGCTTGACGAAAGGACAATACTCCCCTACATCACCTAAAGGCTTCGTATCCAAATCATCACCTTATGGTACAGTTGAGCGACCTTTCATACCGGCAGAATTGGTAATGGGCGCAAGAGGAACATTCTTCGCACGAACACTCGATGTAGATATGCCAACCACAGTAAATTGCATGGTTGCTGCTCAACAACACAAAGGGACAAGCGTCATCGAATGTCTGGTAAACTGTGTCATATTCAACAATGGTACACACAGCCAAATATCGGACAGGGCAACACGGGCAGAAAGAACAATACTGTTAGAGCAAGGCAAACCTATGCTCTTTGGCGAAAATAAGGATAAAGGAATAATTTTAGACGGATGGAATCTGCGCGTCGTACAACTCGGCAAAGATGGTATTACCGAAAAAGATATTCTCATACACGACGCAACAACCCAAGACGATACCCTACACCGCAAACTCGCTATGATGCAAGGACCTGACTTTCCTGTTGCATTAGGCGTAATACGAAGTGTAGAATGCGAAACCTATGACTCCGCAGTTCATCAACAAATCACAGACATACAAGCCAAAAGCAAATGCCATACCTTC
>CAVEFV010000077.1:0-8860 GCA_963615025.1 Firmicutes bacterium CAG:95
GTGTCGGGCGTTGCCAAAAATAGTACTCACTCGTACTGCGGCTACGGCACAACTCGCTTCGCTCAGACAGTACCTCCGCTTTTCGCAGTACTCGTTCGATTTTTGACGCACCGACACAAGGCCGAAGGAGGGTCGAATTAACAATTAACAGTTAACAATTAACAAGTAACAATTAACAATTAACATGCAGGGAGGGGAGGATTTATGATAGGGCAGTACTTTACTTTTTCAAAATCACAGTCAGGCCGTCCCGTAGGGGGAGTATCACTTTTTCCACCCGTTCGTCGGAGGCTACTCTATCGTTGAAAGTACGCAGTCCGATCGTCTGTTTGTCTTTGTCGTACGCAGGGTCGATGATGTTTCCCGACCACAGTGTATTGTCGGCAAGCAGTAAGCCTCCACGCCGCAACAGAGGCAAGGTGCGCTCGTAATAGAGGCTATACTCGCGTTTGTCGGCATCGATGAATATCAAATCGAATACTTCGTGCTGCAATGCGTTTATCATTTGGAGTGCATCGCCGATATGCAGTTGTATTTTCTTTTCAAGTTCGGGCTTAAGGGACAGGTTGTGCAATATGCGTTCCTCCAACTCGTCGTTCTTCTCGATGGTATGCAGTATGCCATCGGCTGTCAGTCCCTCTGCCAGACAAAGAGCCGAATAGCCGGTGAAGGTACCAAGTTCGAGTATGCGGCGAGGCTGCATTATCTTGCTCAGCATACTGAGCAGTCGCCCTTCTATGGCTCCACAAAGCATTTGAGGATGCACCATGTAGAGGTTGGTTTCACGGTAGATTTGCTGCAATGCCGCATCTTCGCGGCTACTGTGTTGCTCTATGTATTCTTTTATGTCCATACGCTTTTCTTGGGCTTATGTTGCGGCTGCAAAGATACAAATTTTATCGGATGGTCGGATGATTTACGATTGGACAACTTCGGAATTTGACAATTTGTGCATGGGAGGAGCGGAGGATAGAATGAGTTCAAAGGACAGCCTGTTTTGGGGTGTGGCAAATCAATGGCTTGAGTGGGTAACTCCTATTCAGAATGGGGCAAAAAGAGATACAAAAACAATATAAGAACTATAAGTGGTAGGGTAGTGGTAGGGTAGTGGTAGGGTAGCAGTAGGGCGATCGTCCTTATATCGTCCTTATATATCCCACAGAAGGTTGGCGGGAAAATCTTGTATGTTCTCTAAAATAGTAGTACCTTTGTCGCTGTAAAAATCTTATTCAATGTGGCGTTTATATGCAATTTTATCAGCCCTGTTTGCGGCACTGACAACCATCTTTGCCAAAGTGGGGCTGAACAATATCAATTCGGACTTGGCAACGGCTATCCGTACAAGCATTATTCTTGTTATTATATGGGGGATAGTGCTGTTCGGACACAAAGCAACAGGGGTTGCCCAGATAAGCGGACACACCTGGTTGTTTCTTATCCTGTCGGGCATTGCTACGGGATTGAGTTGGCTGTTCTATTTCAAAGCCCTGCAAACGGGGGAGGCTTCCCGTGTGGCGCCTATTGACAAGTTAAGCATCGTTATTACCCTTGTTCTGGCCTGCATTTTCCTCCACGAGAAGATAACACTTCGTGTCCTTATAGGTTCTTTACTTATCACAGGCGGTGTCCTCCTTATGCTATAATATCCACTTTGACAATCCATTATCTTATGACATTTTCAGAACTATCTCTTTCCGCTCCACTTATCAAAGCCGCTGCTGCTTTAGGGTTTCAACAGCCGACACCCGTGCAGGAGGCTGCCATACCGTTCCTTTTACACGAGAAAGATGACCTGATGGCACTTGCGCAGACCGGCACAGGGAAGACGGCGGCATTCGGTTTTCCGCTACTGCATTTCCTAACGGCAACCGGCGGCAACTTGGCATATTCTACACGGGCATTGCTCTTGGCCCCTACACGCGAGTTGTGCTTACAGATTGCCAACGACCTAAAGCAATACGCACAGTTCCTTCCGCAGGTACGCATTGTGGCTGTGTATGGCGGAGAGGACATACGGAAACAACTGATGTTGCTCGACAAGACTCCGCACATTATTGTGGCAACACCGGGACGACTGCTCGATTTGATGCGCAGAGGGAAAGTGAAACTGTCGGATGTGGAGTACCTGGTGCTGGACGAAGCCGACGAGATGCTTAATATGGGTTTTCAGGAGGATATAGAAACCATTCTGCAAGCCGTTCCGGAAAACAGGCGTACGATGCTATTCTCTGCCACAATGCCCCGCGAAATAGCGCAGATTAGCAAACAATATATGCACAACGCACACGAGATACAGATAGGCGAACGCAATGCGGGGACGGAAAATGTGGAGCATATCTATTATGTTTGCCGTGCGCAGGAGCGTTATCTTGTTTTGAAACGCATCATTGATTATAACCCTGAAATCTATGGTATCGTATTTTGCCGTACCAAAGCCGATACACAAGAGGTGGCTGAAAAACTAATCAAAGACGGCTACAACGCCGATGCTCTGCACGGGGACCTCACGCAGACGGCACGCGATAATGTGATGCAACACTTCAGACTGAAAGCCGTACGACTGTTGGTGGCAACCGATGTGGCGGCACGAGGAATAGATGTCAATTGCCTAACGCATGTTATCAACTATCAGTTGCCCGACGACCCTGAAGTATATACCCACCGTTCCGGTCGGACAGGGCGAGCGCAACAGAAGGGAATATCTATCAGTATCCTGCACCAAAGAGAGACACGACGCATACATAACCTTGAGAAAATGCTGCATCGTGACTTTCATTACCAGCCTATTCCTCTGCCTATCGATGTATGCAAGAAGCAACTATTCTTCCAGGTCGGCAAACTGCAGAAAGTAGATACCACTATGCTCAACACATCTGATTTCACGGCAGAAGTGTTGGGCGAGGCTATCAAGGTACTGAGTTATCTTTCGAAGGAAGAACTATTGACCCATTTTCTTGCCCTTGAATTCAACCGTTTCCTGTCTTATTACAAGGATGCCAAGGATCTTAATGTCGAAAAACCTACGCAGAAGTATCGTGACGAGAGAAAAACGAACAAGAGAGAGAAAGAATATCAAGGCAAAAATCGTATGATACGCCTCAAAATCAATGTCGGTAAGCGTGACGGAATGTCGCCCAAACGCTTTCTCGGATTGGTGAATGAGGTAACACACGACCGCTCAATACATATCGGAAACATCGATATTGCCCAGAATTTCACTTTCTTTGATGTTTTTCCTGACCAACGACGCAAATTAGAAAAGGGCTTTGCGATCTATGAGGACCTCTTTATTCAAGAGGTGAAAGGTAAACGAGCAGAAAAACACTAATGTTTTTTTCCGTATTGAGGACTATTTGACCAATAAAAAGGATGTATGGAATAGTTTTTGCTGAATGGCGGGTGTAAACCTATAAAGAAATAAAGTATTATGAAGAAATTTTTTGCAGTAGTTGTGGCCGTAGCGGCTTGCTTGACCTCTTGTTCCGGTAAACCGTATATGGGTACATTTAATGAGTTACCCGAGAGCGCAAAGACATTTATTGTAACCTATTACAACGAGTCGGACATCTCGTTTATCAAGGTGGAGAAAGAAGGGTTGCATAATGAGTATGATGTGGTTTTGAACAATGGCGTGGAGATAACTTTTGACTATAAAGGAAATCTCGAAGAGATTGATTGTAAGCAACAAGCAGTACCCGATGGTATTGTACCCGAAGTGATAGTGAACTATGTTTCCACTCATTTTGCCAATGCTTTCATTGTGAAGTATAAAATAGAACGATGGGGAAAAGAAGTGAAACTCAATAATTATGTGGAGTTGAAGTTCGACCAGCAAGGTAATTTCTTGGGAATAGACGATTGAGAACGCATTTGATATCTTACCAAAGGGGCTGTCTAATTACTTTGGGCAGCCTCTTTGTTTTTGTAGATACACCTCTTCTTAACCCTATAAAATCGCCTTATTTGCAATATAGAAATAGCAAAATGAAAATATTTGGATAAAAACATGTTTTTATAGCATAATTTCTCAGCAGAATATTTGGAGGTATAGAAAAAGTGTCATACTTTTGCACTGTGTTTTTCATGGTATTAGATTTAAGGTTAAGTAAAGATTGGGTTGTCGAGACGACAACCTTTCTTTTTTTATATACATAGGTGCTTACCGATACACCTCTTCTAATCCTTCCTATTCCTTTCGTTTGCCTATCTCGAATAAAATCCCTACCTTTGCACATTGTTCAAAAAACCGCTCTACACCAAAGTGGAGAGTAGAGTGTATATCGTAATTATTTAATGAAGGGGCAGTTCCCTTCTTACAAATGTAGAAAGAAAATGGAAAAACCATCTTGTCCTTTTATCCCTAATTTCCTGTTAGGTATTGCAGGCGGTATTCAGTATTTACGCCTTAAAAGTGCATCCTCAAACCCTTGCAAAACGAGTGAAAAGACCTTGCGTGCTATTCTTGAGTATGCCAAAGACACCGAATATGGTCGTGAACATCATTTTGCAGAGATATTGGAAGCAAAAACGAATGAGGAACTCTACAAACGCTATCAAGCCAATGTCAAACCCAATGATTACGAGGACCTCCGTGCCTATGTAGAGAAGCACAAACACGGCGAAGAGAATATCCTTTTCCCCGGCAAACCGATTATGTATGCCACCACATCGGGTACTGCATCCGAACCGAAATGGATACCCATCACAAAGCGTTACCTGAATAATGTGTATGGAAAGATGACTAAGGTGTGGCTCTTTAACTTTATCAAGAACCGCCCGAAAGTATTCACCGGTAAGATTGTTTCTATTGTTGGCAAAGTGAAAGAAGGCGAAGCAGCCGACGGTACATTCTATGGCTCTGTGTCAGGCGTTACGCAACGCGACTGTCCGGGCTTCGTGAAGAAACTATACGCCTCACCTTCTGCAGTATTCTCGATAGCAGACTACACAGCACGCTACTACACCCTGATGCGTATGGGGATTGAACGCAACATCACACTCATTGTTACTGCCAATCCTTCTACCATTGTCGAGATGCAGAACAATGTAAACGAGTACTACGACGACTATTGCAACGACATTGAGCATGGTACACTCAAAGCCGACCTCGATATTCCGCAATGGATTCGAAACGATATTCAGCCTTATCTCAAACCCAATCCTGAGCGTGCCAACGAACTGCGTGCCTTGAAAGAGAAGTATGGTAAGGTGCTACCCAAGCACTATTGGCCCAATATGCAGATACTCAATACTTGGAAATGTGGTAACACCAAAGTGTATGTCGATAAGTTCAAGGACTCTTTCCCGAACACTATGTTGCATCAGGAGTTCGGATACTTCTCTTCCGAATGTCGTTTTGGTTTGGTACTCGACGACACCAACAATACCGTCCTTTTCCCACACTTCCACTTCTATGAGTTTATTGCCGAAGAAGATTTGGAAAACGAACATCCCCACTTCTTGCAGTTGCACGAACTGCAGCAGGGGAAACGCTATTGTCCCTATGTAACTACCTTTGCAGGCTTGTATCGTTACAACATGAACGACCTTGTAGAGGTGGGTCCATCTTTCCGGAATACCCCTACTGTACACATGATACAGAAAGTGAATGGTATTGTCACCATGACAGGAGAGAAACTGCATGAGCGTCAGTTCATAGAGGCTGTTCGTGAGGCAGAAAAAACGCTCAACATTCCAACGCGCTTCTTTGTAGGCTTTGCGGATATGGACAAGAGTGCCTATCATTTCTACTACGAGTTTGCCGACATCACCACGACACAAGAAGTGGCTGAGCGTTTCAGCAAGAAAGTCGATGAAGTGCTGCAAACAATAAACATCGAATACAAAGCCAAGCGTGAATCTTTCCGTGTGAAAGACCCTATTACGCATCGCCTGAACAGCGAGTCTTTCGAGACCTTCAAAGCACAATGTATCGCCGAAGGAGCGCGCGATGGGCAGTTTAAGATGAACCTTCTCATGCAGGATGAGAAACGCCATAGTAAGTTCAAGAAGTTGGTGATAGAAGACTAAACCATGACCCCTGCTCCGATAGATAGTCCTTTCGCCATCCCGCACGGTACGCAGTTGGTTGTTTGCGATTTGGATGGTACTCTCTACAATAAACATGGCTTGCCTCTTCGTCTGATATGGGCATGCCGATGCTCTCTGTCGCTGTTGAAGGCTGAACGCAAGGCCCGCAAGCAACTCAAAGGTATCTATTGTGGGACACAAGAGGACTTCTATTCCCGACTTTTCGCTTCCATTGCCAACGCTTGTTCCGTAACCCGACAACAGGCTTGCGATTGGTATAGAGAGGTCTATATGCCCGCTATGGTTCGGACGCTGCAGAAACATTACAGAGCCGACGCTCTCTTGCTGACGCAACTGTATCTGTGGCAGGAACAAGGAATACATCTTGTCGTTTATTCCGACTATGGTGAAACATTAGCCAAACTGCACGCAATCGGTATCGACCCCTCCCTTTTTGATGCGGTCTTCGATGCTCCTTCGTTGGGCGGACTCAAGCCTGCCAAACAAGGGTTAGAGGCTATCCTTAACCGCTTCCATATCGCTCCCTGCAACGCTGTTATGATAGGCGACCGACCTGATACCGATGGAGCATTGGCAAAGAATGCAGGGGTACAGTATATTCAATACAAAGCCAGATAAAGTAATATCATATTATGTTGAACGACAATAAACGATACAAAGACCTACGGGTCGCCGAAGGGGTCTATGTCCCCGACATCGGCATCCGCTATCCTGAAGAGAACCCTGTGGAACGCCTTCTGAATGCTCCCAAAGACCGAGAAATAGCCTTCGACGAGAATTATCCTTACATCGACGATACTTTCTCGTTCCGTTTTCAGAACTGGATCGGCTATGTCTTTGTGCTATATGCTGCGCTGATGCCCGTAAACACCATCAAGTATGGTATTCGCTTTCGTGGGCGCAATATCCTGCGTAAGTACAGCAAAGAACTGAAGGGTGGGGCAATAACTATAGCCAACCATTGTTACCGTTGGGATGCACCGGCAATCTTGCAAGCAGTGCATGCCAATCGGCATACTCGTATCCCAATGTTCGCGGACAATTTCTGTACGAAGGACCACTGGTTCCTGAAGCAAGTGGGTGGTATCCCCGTACCGAACAACATCTCTGCACTGAAGAAGTTCAACGAAGCCTTCGACGAATTCCATAGGCGTGGGTGGTGGTTCCACATATTCCCCGAAGCGGCAAACTGGCGTTTCTACAAGCCTCTCCGCCCCTTCCAGAAAGGTGCCTTCTCTATGGCGTATAAGTACGATATGCCTATCATCCCTTGTGTGATAACCTATCGTAAACGAACCGGTATCTATCGCCTCTTTGGCAAACCCGAAGAGCCATTGCTAACGGTAACGATAGGCGAACCTATCTTCCCCGACCGCACCTCCTCGCGAAAAGCAGAGGTGGACCGTATGCGTCAGGAGGCACACCAACGCATGGAACAAATGGCCGGTATCGAACATAATACATGGCCCATAGTGCCGGAAGACGAATGAACAATCAAGTAGTTGTCATAACAGGAGCATCGCAAGGGATAGGTCGTGCCATGGCAACCTATTTTGCCTCGCAAGGAAATAGAGTCTTCGACTTGTCAAGGCATGGCATTTCTGCCGACAACATAACCCATCTGTTCTGTGATGTAACAAACTCCGATTCGGTACAAGAAGCCATACAAACAATACTCAATCAAGAGTCGTCTATCGATCTGTTGATATGCAATGCAGGTTTTGGCATAGCAGGTGCGGTGGAGTTCACAAAGATGACGGATGCCCAACAGCAGTTCCAAGTCAATTTCTTTGGTGCTTTAACCACTGTGCAGGCTGTCCTGCCCACTATGCGAAAGCAACGGCATGGGCGTATTTTGTTCATCTCATCCGTGGCGGCGGTGTTCTCTATCCCCTTCCAGTCCTTCTATTCTGCTGCCAAGTCGGCTCTTAATGCAATGGCACTTGCACTCAGAAGCGAACTGGCAGAGTATAACGACATACAAGTATCCGTCCTCCAATTAGGCGATGTATCTTCGCACTTCACGGCTGCCCGCAAGACCGATTGGACGGGCGAACAAGTCTATCCCAAGATGCGTTCATCTATTGAGTCGATGGAGCGCGACGAGCAAACGGGTATGACCCCCGAATATGTGGCAAAGAGGGTGGGGTGCTTACTTCGTCGGCGAACGCTCCCGCCTGTTTACACCATCGGACGGACCTATCGCCTTTTTGTCTTTCTGCAGCGTCTTTTGCCGCAGTGTTTTATTCGCTGGATAGTAACAAAGATGTATCAATAACGCCCCTCACTCCGTAGAAACCTTCGGAGTAGGAATGCCGTAAAATAAGGAAAGGTATAGAATCTCCTGTCGAAACCGATATTCTTGTTGCAGAACTTGATTTCCTACTGCATATTTTGGTACGACCAAAGAAATCGAATTTCACATTTTTCCTGCAAGGTTACATTTAGTTTCTGACATTGCAAAATTTTTTGTCTCTTGTGCGTTCCCGTCGTATCAAAAATAAAAAGGTATGCATTATCCGATACATCCGCTGCGTGTCATATTCCCTCTATATAATATTAAAACTACCCTCTGTCAAGCACTATATTTACTACTACTTTCAAAGGAATTATATAGGATGAATATAAGATGAATATAAGATGAATATAGGATGAATATAAGACGAGCGTACAAAACACCTGCAATCCACCACCCACAAACCTCTCCACATACATTAACCATTAACCGTCAATTCTTAATTATAACTTACAAATTGCCCGCTGTAGAGCCATAGCGTGCTATGGCTCTCAATGTATCGCAATTGTATAA
>CAVEFV010000078.1:0-8845 GCA_963615025.1 Firmicutes bacterium CAG:95
TGCTATGGCTCTCATACCCTCACCTATGTTTCATCCAACGCTTATGCCCGCTGTAGAGCCATAGCGTGCTATGGCTCTCAACTCTCCTTTGCAAGAAAAACAATATTTTCACCTCACAACTCTATAATCTCCAAAAAACAACTATCAACTTATCCCCCACCTACGCCGTAGCCGAAATTGTCCATTCAAAAAATAATCGTATCTTTGCAAGGTTTTACACTTAAACAAACAACAATGTACAAAAAACACCTATACACACTATTTACAGCCCTGCTATGCTGCTCCATGCTACAGGCACAAGACATTGAAACACAGTTGTTAATGCTAAATAAAAAGCATACAACACAGGTGGCACCATTTACCGAGAAGAAAGTCTTTCCCCGCATGAAAAAAGAAATAAAGAAAGAAGGACAGTTGTATTTCGCTTACCCCGATGCTCTATCTATGCAATATACTACACCCGAAGGCGACCGTACTCTCATCAAAGATGGAAACTTCTCAGTACGCCGTAGCGGAAAAGTGCAGAGTTTCTCAATGAAAAACACCAACTCCGCTATGTACTTGTTGCGCAATATACTCTTACATAGTTTCTGTGGCGATGTCAAATCTATAGCCCAAGAGTGCAACGCAACCGTCGAGAGTACCGAAAACGATACGCAGTTCTCCTTCACGATTCTGAAGAACGACAAACCCAAAGTAGGTGTATGTATCATCCGTTTGGTTTACAACAAAAACAATGGAGCAATCATCTCTCTCTGTCTTGAGGAGATAAACGGCAACTATACACTCTACGAGACCAACCATACTGCTTTCGAGCAAACAATACCTAACTCCGTTTGGACAATAGAGTAGGAATGAACGCAACAACCCAACATAACGCACCTTGCAAAGCACTACCTTATGTGGCTGTTCTTACTGCCATGCTCTTTTGGGGAGGCTCCGGTATAGCCACCAAAATGGCATTGGAAACATTGCAACCATTGTCATTGGTTACATGTCGATTCACCCTCGCTGTATTGTTAATGCTTTCTGTAGGCTTGCTCACCAAACAGTTGCAGCGTATCGACCGCAACGACCTTCTACTCTTCCTCTTGGCAGGATTCATACAACCCGTATGCTACTACATATTCGAAACCTATACCTATAAACTCCTCTCTTCACCTACTATCGCCGAAGTACTACTCTCAACCGGTCCTCTATTTGCACCACTATTTGCCTATCTGCTGATACACGAAAAGGTAACCGCTTTCAATATCATAGGTATCCTGATATCTGCAATAGGCGTAGTGCTGATGATTCTGATAGGCAATACCAACTTCTCTATAGGCTCCCCCTATGGTGTACTACTCGCCTTCCTGTCTGTCTTCGCCGCTGTATTATACACCATCCTGCTACGCAAGATACCTGCCAAATACAACAGCCTGACTATTGTATTCTATGTACAATTGTCCTCGCTGCTTTTCTTTATACCATTATTTTGCATCTTCGAACTGCCCTGCATCGTCTTGGCTGACTTCACGCTCAAAACCATAAGCGCAATAGCCTACTTGGCTATATGTGCTTCCGTCATTGCATTTATCCTGTTCTGTTATACAGTACGACAAATAGGTGTAACACGCGCCAATGCATTCAACAACACACGACCCGTCTTTACGGCTATACTTATGCTGCTGCTTTTCGGAGAGCATCTGCCATGGATCAATCTATTGGGGATGGCATTGGTTATTACGGGACTGTTTATATGCCAATACGAAAAGAAAACAATAAACAAAAATAACGGACTTATCGAACAATAAACACAACCTCATATCATCTACTGCTTATGAAAAAACTTACAACATTCCTCCTTGTTTCAACCCTCTTATGGACTACATCCCACGCACAAAACCCAAAGCGGGAAATGCGCTCGGTATGGATAGCGACGGTCGCTAATATAGACTGGCCATCACATTCGGCAATCGGAAATACACAATTGCAGCAAGCAGAACTCATCAATATGCTCAATCGGCTTCAAGAACTGCACTTCAATGCTGTCGTATTCCAAGTACGACCGACAGCCGATGCGCTATATGACTCAAACCTTGAACCATTATCCAATTGGCTAACCGGCAAACAAGGAAAAGACAACGACCAACACTACGACCCGCTCTCTTTCCTTATCAACGAAGCACACAAACGCTGTATAGATGTACATGTATGGTTAAACCCCTATCGTGTAACCAACGGATTTGATAAATCCGAACTCGCAGATACACATATCTATCATCAACACCCGGAGTGGTTTGTAGAGTATGGGAAAAAATGGTACTTCGACCCTGCACTACCGCAAACAAGAGACTGGCTCAATACCATCGTTGCAGATATAGTAACGCGCTATAATATCGACGCCATACATTTCGATGACTATTTCTATCCCTACCGCGTGAAAGGAGAAGAGTTCCCCGATACAGCAAGTTTTCGCCTATATTCGAGAGGCTTCGAAAATAAAGACGATTGGCGACGCGACAATGTAAATCTCGTAATAGAACAACTGCAGCAGACTATCAAATCTATCAAGCCATGGGTAGAGTTCGGTATATCACCTTTCGGGGTATGGCGTAACATCTCCACAGATTCCATAAGGGGCAGCCAAACACAAGCAGGAGTACAAAACTACGATGACCTCTACGCCGACATCCTCTTATGGTTGGAACGAGGATGGATCGACTATGTAACCCCGCAACTCTATTGGGAGATAGGTAAAAGAGTAGCAGACTACGAAGTACTCGCACATTGGTGGGTAAAGAACAGTTATGGAAAGAACCTCTATATAGGACACTATGCCAGTCAACTGGGAAATAAAAAAGCAGCAGAGGCTTGGCGAACCCCAAACGAAATATGCCGCCAGATAGCACTAAACAGAACACTACCGCAAATCGATGGTTCCGTATTCTTCTCCATACAAGGACTATTGCAAAATCGTCAGGGACTCTGTGATAGTCTGCAAAACAACTATTACCGCTACTATGCACTACCGCCTGTCAATCGAAACTTGTGCGGAGATATTGCCTTGTCTCCTGCAAACTTGCAGAAAGCAGATTCATTGCTCACATGGGACGGCGTAAAAGCAGAAGGTGGGAAAGAAGCCGCCTGCTATGTAGTATATGCCTTCCCCACACAAAGCACTGTCGATTTTAATAACTCGGCATACATAAAGGCAATCACAACCAATTGCAGTGTATCAATCGACCCCAATATAGAGGCTGTCTATTGTGTAACTGCCATCAATCGATATAAACAGGAGAGTCTACCGTGTATCTTAGTCAACTGAACATATTAGATTATAAGAATATACAACAGGCAGAACTTACCTTTATCCCCAAACTAAATTGCCTTATCGGAATGAACGGGATGGGTAAGACTAATGTGATAGATGCTATCTACTATCTCTCATTTTGCAAGTCCGCATTCACAGGCATCGACTCACTAAACATACGGCATGATGCTTCCTTTGCTATGCTACAGGGCGTCTATAAAGATATGCCGACACCAAATGGGGAGGAGCAAATAAGTTGCGGCATAAAACGAGGGGTGAAAAAACAATTCCGCAGAGGCAAAAAAGAGTACAAGCGTCTAATAGACCATATTGGTCTATTGCCGTTAGTATTAGTCTCGCCACACGACAAAAACCTCATCGACGAAGGAAGCGACGAACGCCGAAAATTCATGGATAGTGTCATCTCGCAATGCGATAAGATCTACCTGCAACACATACTCGACTATAATGCCCTCCTCAAACAACGAAACTCCCTCCTCAAAAAGATAGCCGAACGAGGAGAGCAATGGCATGCAGAGTTGAACGCACAATCCGATATATTGGATATATTGGAAATGCAATTAGCCGAACATGCTGAATATATCTTTTCCATTCGTACTACATTCATCAATAGTTTCATACCTATATTCCAAGAATTACACGCTCATATCACCGACGCACAAGAACCTGTCACACTAACATATCAATCACAACTACAAGAACGCAACCTCGTACAAGCATTCCGCCAAACACGGGAAAGAGATATAATGTTAGGCTGGTCTTCACAAGGCATACACAAAGACGACTTATACATGTTCTTAGACAAATGGCTGATTCATAATGTAGGAAGTGAAGGCCAAAAGAAAACCTACATAATGGCACTCAAATTGGCACAGGCAGAATATCTGACGCAACATACTGAACGAATCAATACTATCAAACCCATACTACTACTCGACGATATATTCGATAAGTTAGACGGCAAAAGGGTAGAGCGTATCATCAGCCTTGTCGGCTCTAACCGCTTCGGACAAATATTCTTTACGGATACAAATCGGGAGCATCTACTCGACTTGCTACAACCATTAAGAGAAGAATGTGCCGTATTCATAGTAGAAAACGGAGAAATAACACCTCAACAAATCTGAACTTCATAGAACCATACAGATACAATGAACGAGTTTTTAGAAAAGGAAGAAAAGATAGTTACACTACTCAAGACAGTCTTCGACCCGGAGATACCTGTCAATATATACGACCTCGGACTCATCTACAAAGTAGATATGCAAGACAATGGAGTACTCAATATCGATATGACCCTCACCGCACCTTCTTGCCCTGCTGCAGACTTCCTGATGGAAGATATACGCCAGAAAATGCTATCCATCGACGAAGTAAAAGAAGTAAATATCAATTTAGTCTTCGAACCTGCATGGAACAAAGATATGATGTCCGAAGAAGCCAAATTAGAGTTAAACCTATTGTAATCGCTTGATGATATATTTCTTGTCCGACTCACATATTGGCTCTCGTGCCTTAACCGACATCAAAGCGCACGAGCAACGCTGTTGCAAAATGCTCACCGACCTAAGCAAAGATGCTACCGCTATCTATCTGCTTGGCGACATCTTCGACTTCCGCTTCGAGTATTTTTGGCATAGCCGCGAACCCTACCAAGACTATATCGATACACTCAAATCATTGACACAAAAAGGCATACAGATACACTATTTCACTGGCAACCACGACTTATGGCTGTTCGGTCGGTTCCAAAAAGCAACAGGTGTCATCGTCCATAAAAAACCGCTCGAAACAACTATCGCCGGCAAACGCTGCTTTTTGGCACATGGCGACGGTATCTGCCCTCGTAATCTACTGCAATACTACCCACCGGCAATACAACGGAAAATACGCCGTTTTATACGCCTTCGAAACATTTTCCATAGTCCCTTCTGTCAATTCCTCTTCCGACTACTACCCCCTGAATGGGGCGATGCCTTCGGATACGAATGGGCGAAAAGAAGCAGACGGAAAGAACTCTCTAACCCCATCGACTATAAAGGCGAAAACCAAGAAGAGTTGATACTGTTCGCTAAAGAGCAGGAACGGCAGCAACACTTCGACTTTTATATATTTGGTCATCGGCACATCGAACTCGATCTGCAACTGGCAACTGCCGCACGCGTTGTCATATTAGGAGACACATTTAGGCAATGGACTTATGCTCAAATGAACGATAAAGGAGAATTAACACTGAATAACTATGAATAACAGAGTACAGCAACTGCAAGCATTCGACCGCTTGCTTACCATAATGCAGGAACTGCGGGAGAAATGCCCATGGGACAGAAAACAAACCTTTGACTCCTTGCGACAAAACACAATAGAAGAAACCTACGAACTAACATCGGCTATCATCAAACACGATATGCCCGATATATGCAAAGAATTAGGCGATGTATTGCTGCATGTTGTCTTCTATGCCCAAATGGGTAGCGAACAGGGCGAGTTCGATATAGCCGATGTATGCAACACTCTCTGCGATAAGTTGGTGTTCCGTCATCCTCATATCTATGGCAATGTGCAAGCCGACACCGATGCCGATGTAAAACAGAACTGGGAAGACTTGAAACTCAAAGAGAAAGGCGGCAACAAATCTGTCCTTGCCGGTGTACCCGACTCCCTTCCCGCTCTCATCAAGGCATACCGTATCCAAGACAAAGCACGAAACGCCGGTTTCGATTGGGAAGAACGCGCTCAGGTGTGGGACAAGGTCAAAGAGGAAGTTGCTGAGTTCGAAAAAGCAGTCGAATCGCACGAAGAGAAGGACATCGAAGCAGAGTTCGGCGATGTCCTTTTCAGCCTCGTAAATGCGGCACGGCTCTATCATATCCAACCCGATAATGCTTTGGAACGAACAAACAGGAAGTTCATACAACGCTTCAACTATCTGGAACAGAAAGTCAAAGAACAAGGCAAGTCCTTGCACGACATGACCCTCTCCGAAATGGACGAGATATGGAACGAAGCCAAATCACGCAATTTATAAAGCAATAGCAATTGCATATTCCATAAAAATAGCGTACCTTTGCAGTCCGTTTCAATGGATACACAGACACACTAATAATTAAAATCTTATAAGAATGATTTACAGTAAAGAAGTAGAAAACATGTGTCCCGTTGCCAAAGGACCTAACCATGGTCCGGCACCCATACCCGAAGAAGGAAAATGGGTGAAAGCAAAAGAGATTAAAGACATCTCAGGTATGACACACGGCATTGGGTGGTGTGCACCACAACAAGGATGCTGCAAATTGAGTCTTAATGTAAAGGATGGTATTATCGAGGAGGCACTCGTGGAAACCATCGGTTGTTCCGGCATGACACACTCTGCGGCTATGGCGGCTGAAATCTTGCCCGGAAAGACCATACTCGAAGCACTCAACACCGATCTCGTATGCGATGCCATCAACACCGCTATGCGGGAACTGTTCTTGCAAATCGTTTACGGACGAACACAATCGGCTTTCTCCGAAGGAGGACTCGCTATCGGTGCAGGACTCGAAGACCTCGGCAAAGGACTCGTATCGCAATGCGGTACACTCTTCTCAACCAAGAAGAAAGGTGCACGCTATCTCCAACTCACAGAAGGATACATTACCAAACAGTTCCTCGATGAAGACAACGAGATTTGCGGCTACGAATATGTACATATTGGCAAATTTATGGACGCCGTAAAGAAAGGCGTACCAGCCGATGAAGCACTCAAACAAGTTACTGGCACCTATGGACGCACTACCAAAGAACAAGGCGCCGTTAAATATATCGATCCAAGAAAGGAGTAGGCTATGATAAGGACCGTTCAATTTGAATCACAAGACCGCCGCGAGAAGCAAATCCTCGCTGCGCTAAACGCCAATGGTATCGCTTCCATTGAAGAGGCTAATCAGATATGCGAACAGTATGGTCTCGATCCATACCAAACTTGCGAAGATACACAACGAATCTGCTTCGAAAATGCGAAGTGGGCGTATGTCGTTGGCTCTGCCATCGCACTCAAAAAAGGATGCAAAAACGCTGCCGATGCAGCAGAGGCCATTGGCATCGGGCTACAAGCATTCTGTATTCCTGGTTCTGTTGCCGACGACCGTAAAGTGGGGCTCGGACACGGAAACCTCGCTGCACGACTCCTCCGTGAAGAAACCGAGTGTTTCGCTTTCTTGGCTGGTCATGAGTCTTTCGCTGCGGCTGAAGGTGCCATCAAAATCGCCGAGATGGCAAACAAGGTGCGTCAAAAACCCTTGCGCATTATCCTTAACGGCTTGGGAAAAGACGCTGCGATGATTATTAGCCGTATCAACGGATTTACCTATGTACAAACGCAATTCGACTACTATACGGGTAAACTGAATATCGTCAAGACAAAAGCATACAGCAATGGTCCCCGTGCAAAGGTCAACTGTTACGGCGCGGACGATGTGCGCGAAGGTGTGGCTATCATGTGGCACGAGAATGTAGATGTATCCATAACCGGTAACTCTACCAACCCGACCCGCTTCCAACACCCCGTCGCAGGTACCTACAAAAAAGAGCGTATCCTTGCCGGTAAACCTTACTTCTCGGTCGCTTCCGGTGGAGGTACAGGGCGTACACTGCACCCCGACAACATGGCTGCTGGTCCTGCTTCCTATGGTATGACCGACACAATGGGTCGTATGCACTCCGATGCCCAGTTCGCTGGCTCGTCATCCGTTCCGGCACATGTCGAGATGATGGGATTTCTCGGCATAGGCAACAACCCGATGGTAGGTTGCACCGTTGCTTGTGCCGTCAATGTGGCTCTTGCATTGAACAAGTAATATCGCTGCGATACAGCAACTTACATAACAAACATCAAGGCTGTCTAACATCCGTCAGGCGGCCTTTGTTTGTCTAATCATCCATCCTCAAACCGACATTCCTTCCTAACCCCTCCTTCCTCTCTCCTCCTGCCGTAAATGACCACAATTCCTAATACTTTATGTACAATTCTCAATCAAATATAATTCCTCATCCCTAATCCCTCATTCCCTAAATCCTTACATTTCCCCTCCGCTTTGCCTTGTATTTACTACCTGTTCCAAAGGATGAATATAGGACGAATATAGGATGAATATAGGACGAATATAGGAAGAGTATAGAAAACACCTACCAACCACCACGGAACCACCCGCCACCCCTCATTAATCATTAATCGTCAATTCTTAATTTATAGTGGCTGTAGAGCCATAGCGTGCTATGGCTCTCATATTATCTTTGCATGTTAATTGTTAATTGTTACTTGTTAATTGTATGTTTATTGCCCACTGTAGAGCCATAGCGTGCTATGGCTCTCATATTATCTTCGCCTATTAATTGTTACTTGTTACTTGTTAATCCGACCCACCTTCGGCCTTGGGTCGGTGCGTCAAAAATCGAACGAGTACTGCGAAAAGCGGAGGTACTGTCTGAGCAACGCGAGTTGTGCCGTAGCCGCAGTACGAGTGAGTATTATTTTTGGCAACGCCCGAC
>CAVEFV010000079.1:0-842 GCA_963615025.1 Firmicutes bacterium CAG:95
AGCGTTGTTACATTCGACGAGTAGATAACGATTATACCATTGCGATACATTGAGAGCCATAGCACGCTATGGCTCTACAGCGGGCATGAGCGTTGTTGGTCAATGGCTTTCGGATTATTCTTTTTATCGTAGGGCCATTGGGCAACATTGTTTTGAATATAACTGTCGGCAGCATTGTATTGTGCCGTATCGTGGATAATAGCATCATAGAAACGCGATTGCCAGGCGAAGACAATTCCTTTTCTATTTGCCCATTTACTGACACTACTTTTGAACCCCCGCACCACAACAGGCAAACGCCCCATACGCTTGAAGCGATTCGGTTCATATTTATTGTCGTTCTCCGTAATCCGCAAGAGTATATGAATATGATTGGGCATAATTTGGAAACGATGAATGATAACATCGGGATAATGCTCCGAGAGGTGTTCGATATTCCATAGGGCATATTCACCCAAAAGAGAATAGCACATCGTACCCTCCGTTATATCACCGAATACACATTGATGATTTTTAGCACAAAGAACAACATGATAGACCCCTACCCCATAGACCACATCGGTTATTCGATTGGTCGGGATACGGTAAGTTTCGTTGTATAAATGCGGATTGAAGTCCATGTGTTAAGAATTTCGAACCGTGCAAAAATAGAGAATTATTTGTAGCGGTGCAAATAATTGTTTGGCATGATGATTTATTCCCTATATAAGCCACAGGGAGAGCCATAGCGTGCTATGGCTCTGCAGCGGGTATAGGGGCTGCGCCGTTAATGATAGCGCAGGGGTGGAGAGATACTACGCAACAGTAAGGTTTACTGTTGGTAGTATTTCTTGCCGTTGATG
>CAVEFV010000079.1:852-8845 GCA_963615025.1 Firmicutes bacterium CAG:95
ACCTCCGCTTTTCGCAGTACTCGCTCGATTTTTGACGCACCGACCCAAGGCCGAGAGTGGGACTAAGGACTTCTCGCTGCAGGGGTGGGGAGATACTACGCAACAGTAAGGTTTACTGTTGGTAGTATTTCTTGCCGTTGATGATGACCCAGCCGTTGTAGGAATCGTCCACAGGGAGACCCAAGATGTTGTAGCGTTGGTGGGTATCAGCGGATGATTGCGTGGCGGGCAGTGCGGTATCGGTGTTGGGATAGGTGACGCGTACGCCGTAGATATTGATACCACTGTCTGCCGAATAGAGGTAAATGGTGGCGGCATCGCCCGTGTAAACATAGGTCTGTTTGGTCAGCGTGGTAGCAGCAGGTATCGCCACAGGATTATTTCCATAAGCACCGACACAGAGGTTGAGCGTGCGTTCGTCGGTCCCACTGCTTGACACAAGATAGATATCGATGGTGCAATCGCCCTTGACTGTGAAGAATAGTTGCCGATAAGCAGTACCCCCTTTACCGCCGAGTTTGAGACAATGGGTGAAGGATATACCGTCTGTGGAATTGTAACTCTCTTCTACGCTCATTGATTTTCCCGATGTAGCCAAGAAGTGCAGTTTGCGTACGACGGTCTCTGCTGTGACCGTACCCAAGCCATTGAGGTCGGAGTCGGAGAAGTTCCAGAAAGTGCTGACTGTTACAGTGTCAGATGTGGAAGGTTCGACGGGATCGGGATCAACAGGATCGGGATCGACAGGGTCGGGCGTTACACTCCCTCCGTCGCACGAAGAGGAGACGGCACCTGCGGAGGTTACCGTGAGTGTGGCTCCTGCACCACAGGTGGTGTTGGTGACAGCGGACACGGCATCGGCAGCAGAGAGGGGCGTGAAGGCATAGGACGGTGTGCGGACGGTACGGTCGGTGACATCGGCTGGTACGCCTTTGGTGGCCGTACAGTCAACGAATTTGGCGCCGTTGGTACCATCGTAGTTCTGGTAGAATATCTTTGCCGATTTAGGTGCGCCGTCGAAAGCACAGGCAGAGAAGAGGCAGTCGGTGTTCTCGGGTCCGACATAGTAGTTTGCTACGGAGGAGTTCCAGTAGCAGTTGAGGAAGTGGAGGGAAGCGTTCCGACAGCGGGTCATTCGTTCGACGCACCCTTCGTCCCAGAAGCAGTACGCCCATGTCATGTTGTAGGTACCGTCTGACGGTTTGTCGCTACTGGAGGAACCTACGAGGTTGGAGAATCGGTGGTCGTCGGAGCCTCCGGAACCACCTGCTTTAGGGGACTTGAGATAGCGGAAACGGCACCAAGAGACGGTGATATTGTCGGTGTTGCCCCTATTATCAAAGTTGCCGTCGCAACCATCCTGGAAGTCGCAATGATCGACCCATGCATAGGTTACGCCGTCGAAACAGAGATTGTCGTACCCATCACAGTCGTAGGCACCCGGACCGATGAAAGTGAGATTGCGGAGGATAAGATTGGAGGAGCCTTCTTGGAAATAGAGGATGCCTGAGTTTTCTTTGTCTTGTTGGGTAGAGGTAAGTTTGACCCCCGGCAAAGCGAGCAAGGTCTTGTTTGAGGCCTTGAGTTTGAGGCAGTAGGTAAAAGTGAGGTCTTTTGTTATGATGATGACTCTACTACCGGAGGTGGTTAGTGCCGACTTGAGTTCGCTGACTGATGAGACAAGAGTGGGTGTGGTGTTGCCACCTCCTGTGGCTTGTTGGCCATAGCCAAAGGCAGCCGTTTGGCAGTAGGTTTGTGCGAAGGTTATAGTGCTGCAGAGGGCGAGCAGGAGGGCGATGCATTGTTTTTTCATTGTTGTAGGCAGTAAATTTACACGGGAGCAAAGGTATGGCGACAGGATGAAGGAAGTGTGCAGATTGTGACAGAATATGGAGAATTTTTCAAAAAGGCAGGATTATGAAAAATATGTTGTAAAACATAGTTTGCCATCTTGTTTAAGAGAAAATTAAATTATAACTTGCGCCCTTGTTTTGAGGGGAGGTAAGCGGGATGATTGCGGGAAGGGGACATAAAGGCGGGGAACGGCAACAGAAAAGAACTATAGAGGGCGAGGAACGGCAACAGAAAGGAACCATAGAGGGCGGGGAACAGAAACAGAAAAAGAACTATAGAAAGACTATAGATATAACTAATTACTTAAAACAAACAAATACTTATGAAGACTTATCAAGCAAACGAGATTAAGAACATCTCTCTGATGGGTGGGAGTGGCTCCGGTAAAACCACTCTCATAGAGGCGATGCTCTTTGAGAGTGGTTTAATCAAACGGCGTGGAACGATAGAAGCGCAGAATACAGTGTGTGACTATTTCCCAGTAGAAAAGGAGTATGGTTATTCAGTCTTTTCGACAGTGTGCAACATCGAATTTGCGGGGAAGAAGTTGAACATTATAGATTGTCCGGGTTCTGATGATTTCATAGGGGGCGTGGTTACATCGTTGAATGTGACGGATACGGCAGTGATTGTATTGTCGGCCAACGAGGGCGTGGAAGTGGGAACACAGAATCATTTCCGCTATACGGAGAAGTACAAGAAGCCCGTAGCATTTGTTATCAACAAGTTAGACCACGAGAATGCCAATTATGAGCAAGCAGTAGAGCAGTTGCGTGAATCGTTCGGCAACAAGGTAGTGGTGATACAATATCCCGTATCGGTAGGTGCAGGTTTCAACGCCGTAATAGATGTGCTGGCGATGAAGATGTATCAGTGGAAGCCGGAGGGAGGCGAGCCTGCGTTGTTGCCTATACCTGCGTCGGAAGAAGGCAAGGTAGCCGAATTGCGTAACACCTTGTTTGAGATGGCGGCTGAGGCTGATGAGCAGTTGATGGAGAAGTTCTTCGAGAACGAATCGTTGTCGGAAGAAGAGGTGAGAGACGGTTTGCGCAAGGTGTTTGCCGAGCGGAGTATGTTCCCCGTGCTGTGTGCGAGCGCACTGAAAGATATGGGTGTAAGAAAGTTTATGGAGTTTGTGGGCAGTATTGCGCCGAGTGTATCGGAGGCTCCATCTCCTTCGACCTTAGACGGCAGGGAAGTGGTATGCGATGCGAAGGCTCCTACTTCGATTTTCATTTTCAAGACCTCTGTAGAGCCACATATCGGTGAAGTGAACTACTTCAAGGTGATGTCGGGAACGATACATCCTTCGGATGACCTTCAGAACATAGACCGTGGTTCGAAAGAGCGTATCTCACAGTTGTACACGGTAGCCGGTTCGATGCGCAATCCTATAGAAGAGGTATGTGCGGGCGATATTGCCGCTACGGTTAAACTGAAAGATTCGCGAACAGGAAATACTCTCAATGCCAAAGAGTGCGACTACCATTTTGGCAGCATTAAATATCCAGACCCGAAGTATCGTCGTGCGATCCGTCCTTTGACGGAGAGTGATGCGGAGAAGTTGTCGACTCTGTTGACCCGTATGCATGAGGAAGATCCGACATGGGTGATAGAGCAATCGAAAGAATTGCGACAGACGATCGTTCATGGTCAGGGAGAGTTTCATTTGCGTACCTTGAAGTGGCGTTTGGAGAACAATGACAAGATGATGATAGAATATGACGAGCCTAAGATTCCTTATAGAGAGACTATCACGAAGTCGGCTCGTGCGGATTATCGTCATAAGAAACAGTCGGGTGGTTCCGGTCAGTTTGGTGAGGTACACCTGATTGTGGAGCCTTACGAAGAGGGCGTACCCGTGAAGGATGTGTATAAGTTCGGCGGGCAAGAATACCGTATCAGTGTTCGTGATACACAGGATATACCTTTGGAATGGGGAGGTAAGTTGCAACTGATCAACTCGATAGTGGGAGGTGCGATTGATGCTCGTTTTATCCCTGCTATTTTGAAGGGTATTATGGACAGAATAGAGCAAGGTCCTCTGACCGGTTCCTACGCACGCGATGTTCGTGTTATTGTTTATGACGGTAAGATGCACCCCGTAGATAGCAATGAAATATCGTTCCGCTTGGCGGGTAGGAATGCCTTTGCAGAAGCCTTCCGCAATGCAGGTCCGAAGATATTGGAGCCTATCTATGATGTAGATATATTCGTTCCGTCGGATAAGATGGGTGATGTGATGAGTGATCTGCAAGGCAGGCGTGGTATGATTATGGGTATGCATTCGGAGAAGGGATTTGAACATCTGACTGCCCAAGTGCCATTGAAAGAGATGTCGACCTACTCTACCACTTTGTCGTCGCTGACAGGCGGTAGGGCAAGTTTCTCGATGAAGTTCAACAGTTATCAGTTAGTACCTGCAGATGTACAAGATAAGTTGTTGAAGGAATACAGCGAGAGTCAGAAAGAGGAGGAGTAGCAGGTTTCTTCTCTTGACGAATGATAGAAAGAAAAGGGGATATACAAGTGTGTATCCCCTTTTCTTTATCATAGTCCGGTGTTTAATTCTATTTGGAATGACCGTTGTTTTTCGGTCGTTTCTGTTGCCAAGCACCGTTGTGGTTTGCTTTCTGCTGCATTGCCATTCGTTGCTGAGAAAGCGGGTGCGTGAAGAGTTCGTCGAACTGAGGAAAGTCGCAGTTGAGTTGTCCTTTTGACAATCGAAGAAGGTCGGCTTTGACATGTTCTTTGGTTACGATATCGTTGTTCCAAAGATAATAGTTGAAGCGTATGCGTGTTGCGATGAAAAGGATTATCTGTTGTTGTATCTGCTCGTCGGTTTGAAGGATGGCTTGGTGTATCATCTCTTCCAATATACGGCCGTAGTAACGGCAATTGACCTTGCCGGTTGTGTTATAGGGCAGTTGTTCGGGAGTGTAACGCATTGCGTTTCTGTTGGGTTCTGCGTATGGAGAATCGATGTCTAATCGGAAGTCGGACATGATAGCAAGGTGGTCGTACATTTTATGCTTGGACTCTTCGTTACGCAAGTAAGGGAAGAGGTTGACCATAGTTTGCATGATGGCTTTGACACAGCGTGTCCTTTCTTCTTTGTCCTCGATAGTGAGGGCGTATTCTACCATATTCTGCACATTGCGTCCGTACTCAGGCATAATGAGCCTTGAGCGTTGTGGGTTAGCAGTGGTCATGAGCGTCGGATTAACTATTTATAATTAAGAATTGATATTCGAAATAATTAAGTGCGTGGAAAGCGGGTCCCAGTGGTTCTGACTGAGGGTTGAGGCTACTAAATAGATTTGCGTTATCAGGCAGATTACTGCATCAGCGTTGTTTGATCAGATAAACCATAGTAGGATAGTGGTCGGAGTATCCATCGAGCCATACGCCTGATTTGTGTGTCCTTTTAGGTGTTCCCTTGTCCTTACCTTCCTGAATGGTGAGGAAATCCTTGTTGAATACTTGCGGTTTCCAGAAAGACAGTTCTTTTGCAGGGTCGGCGTTCAAGAGAGGTTCGGAGATGATTATCTGGTCGAACAGATTCCAAGAGCCGTTGTAATAGAGAGTGCCTATTCCTCTATCCAAGAGTTGCCACATTGTGTTATAGAGTCCTTGCTGTCCCACTTCTTCGCGTGTGCGTTTTGCTCCCAAGATTTCTGCACAAGGTATGTTGTACGGGTCGTCGTTGAGGTCTCCCATGATAATAATTTTTGCCTTCGGTTCTTTGAGATAGAGCGAATCGACAATGTGTTTGGTCAGTTCTGCTGCTGCTGCCCGTTTGGGTCGAGAAGCCACTTCGCCACCATATCTACTGGGCCAGTGATTTACAATGATATGAATTTTCTCGCCCATCTCCGTAAGGTAGCCCGATACAAGGAGTTGGTCGCGAGTACGGAAGTCGGGATCTGATTCCATTATCAGTCGATAGGATGCTGTATTTGTGACCATAAAGAGAGACGGGTTGTAGAACAGTCCTACATCGACGCCACGACGGTCGGGGCTATCGTAATGCACGATACTCATTTTGCGATTGCCCCATGCAGGGTCGGCTGCTACATCTTCCATTACGCCACGATTCTCTATTTCACTTACACCAATAACGGCTGCTCCTCTCGGGTCTGAATCTTTGCCTATCTGAGAAAGGGCGTACGCCATATTGCGTACTTTGTGTGTATATTTGAGGGCAGTCCAACGCATGCCTCCATCAGGCAAGTACTCTTCATCGTTGACGAGAGGATCGTTGATGGTGTCAAACAGATTCTCCAAGTTATAGAAAGCGATGCAACTAACACGATAGTTAGCGGCTGCATTGTTGGTTGATTTCTGCGGTTTCTTGGCATACATCATGCCGGTTAGCAGCACGATAAGCAAGACGAGAACGGATGTTTTTTTCATGGGAAAAGTGTTATTTGTATGTGTATAACCTATATTTTCTGTTCTTATTTTGTTAGTGCGGCAAAAATACGGTATTTTTTTTGGTTATGCAAATAAATTCGTTACCTTTGCAGCAGAAGAATGAATTAACAACACATAACAGAAAAACAACAATGTCTTCAGTAAACAAAGTTATTCTAATAGGGAACGCAGGTCAAGACCCTGATGTTCGTTATTTAGATAGAGGTGTGGCGATAGCCAATTTTCCTCTCGCTACTACAGAACGCGGTTACACTATGCAGAATGGTACTCAAGTACCGGACCGTACAGAATGGCATAATATTGTATTATGGCGCAATATGGCAGAGTGGGCTGAAAAGAGTTTGAAGAAGGGAATGAAGGTGTATGTAGAAGGTCATTTGCAGACTCGTATGTGGGAGAAGGATGGTGTGAAGCGCAATAAGACAGAGATTATCGCAGAGAACATCATGATACTTCATCGTCCTGAGCGTTCACAGAACACCGTAGCCGATACGGTAGAGGCAGCAGCGGAGGAGGAAGGAACGAGTACGGAAAATGTAGAAGAGAGCGATTTTCTGCTCTAAATTCACGAAGACATCATAGAATATTCGGGCATTATGGAATTTCTATGATGTCTTCGTTTGTGTATCTTATCCGCATGAAGGGATGTTTATTCCCAGATGCTTATTCCTTCCCGCAGGAGAGGTTTAAGGTCGTCGGCAGCAACAAAGATGTCGGTTTCTCCGTAGGCGTAAGGTGCGATGTCGTACGGATTATAGTGCCATGATATGCCTTCGGTCTGTATTGAGAAATTGTCGTTTGGTACGATGTTGTCTTGTTGGTAGTCGGAATTGAGCAGGTCGGACTCTGAATTGAGTTGTTCGGTTTGCTGCACGAGGTTACGACGCAGGAGTGTTGTGAGTTGCTCTTGGTATCCATCAATAAAAAGGATGTCTTCGGTGATGAGTGTTCCTTGATTGAGGTCGTAGTTATAGAAGAACCGTGTTCCTATGCCGTGCGCTCCGCCCATGTATATATATTGTTCGATACTATAAGACAAGATGTTTCCTACCCATTCGATAACTCGTGCGGAGATATAATTTTCTTCGCTGAAGGTATAGCGCATATTCATTTCTTCTTCGTAGGGATCGGGTGCGTCGTCGGTTTCATTGTCGTTGAATACGGCTAAGTTTTCCTTATTCATTTCGAGGTATTCTTGTTGGTTCATGCGTATGTATGCCCACATAGCCTCTTCGGGGTCCATATATGCAAAACGCTTTCCATACAATTGTTCCAATATATTCTGCCGTATAGGAAGTAGCAGGCTATCAACAGGCAGTTTGGTCGGCATTTCCATATCGATTTCAACTACCATGCTATCTAACTTATCGTTGTTAGGATAGATGACCTCTGAGGCAGTGTATTGCCTTGTTTCCATATTCGATTTCTTTTGGCAGCAGCACAAAAGTCCGATCAATGTGAGGAGGAATAATAATTTTTTCATATTGATAGTATTTTATTTGGCAAAGGTAGTTTATGTTTTTAGAATATGCAAGAGGGAGGGTTGTTTGGTTGATGAGTTTAGGCGTTTATGTGTTTATGCGTGGTTTAATGGGTTGAAAGGGTTAGTTGGGTTTAACGGGAACACATAGTTTGGTCTGCGAAGGAGAGTTGAGAGCCATAGCAATATCTTCTTCATTTCTTTTGCTTGAACAAAAGAAAC
>CAVEFV010000080.1:0-8826 GCA_963615025.1 Firmicutes bacterium CAG:95
TGCTATGGATGTGCTATGGATGTGGTATGGATATAAGTGGCTAATTAGTGGCTAATTAGTGGCTAATTCGTCGCACATTTTCGGCACCCCAACAAATACACGAAAAATGAAGCCTAATACAAATAATATAGTCTTTTGGACGATACTTGCAACTGAGTTGCAGCCCAAATACGCTACCTTTGCAGCCGAAAAAGCCAAAGGATACCCCTGTTCACTTTATCGCGACAACATTAACTCGCATACATAAATCAATATCGAATCAATATCGTCCCATTATCAATATCGTCCCGTTATGGAAAAAGAAATCCGCGAGAGTCTTACGAAGATTATCCTTGCCACCGTGCTGCTGGTGGCGTGCGTGGTGGTAGAACACACCTGCTCGTTGGCGACTTGGCAACTGCTGTTGCTCTATTTGGTACCGTACCTCATTGTAGGCGCAGAGACACTCCACGAGGCTGCCGAAAACATCCTGCACGGCGAAGTGTTCGACGAGGACTTCCTGATGTCCATCGCCACACTCGGGGCACTCACCATCGGCTTCTTCCCCGGTGTGGAGAACCAATTCCCCGAAGCCGTCTTTGTCATGCTGTTCTTCCAAGTGGGCGAACTCTTCGAGACCATCGCCGAGGGCAAAAGCCGCCGCTCTATCTCAACGCTGATGAATATCCGCCCCGACACCGCCCATGTGGAGCGGCAAGGCGAACTGCTCACCCTCGACCCCAACGAGGTGGAGATAGGCGAGACCGTTGTAGTCAAACCCGGCGAGCGTGTGCCTATCGACGGCGAAGTAATCGAGGGCGAGTCGGCATTGGACACGGTGGCACTGACGGGCGAGAGTGTACCGAGAAGCATCCATACACACGATGCCGTCCTCTCCGGCTGCGTCAACCTGACGGGCGTACTGCGTGTGCGCACCACCAAACGGGCGGGCGAATCGACTGCCGCCAAAGTGCTGGAACTGGTAGAGCATGCCGCCGAGAACAAGTCCCGCAGCGAGGCGTTTGTTACCCGCTTCGCCCGCGTCTATACGCCTATCGTGGTCGGGTTGGCACTGCTGCTGACGGTCGTGCCGCCTTTCTTCGGGCAGGCAGGCTATTGGGCAGCATTCCCCACTTGGCTCTACCGAGGACTGATGTTCTTGGTCGTTTCCTGCCCCTGCGCCTTGGTCATCTCCGTGCCGCTGTCGTTCTTTGGCGGTATCGGCGGTGCTTCCCGACAGGGCATACTCGTCAAAGGGTCGAACTATTTGGAGGCACTCAGCCGACTCGATACCGTGGTATTCGACAAGACCGGCACGCTCACTCGGGGCGTGTTCCAAGTCAGTCTGGTACACCCGCACGAAATCACCGAAACCGAACTGCTGCACATGGCGGCACATGTAGAACGCTATAGCAACCACCCCATCGCCGTCCCGCTGCGTCAGGCGTACCCCGACGAGGCAGACGACTGCACGGTGGAGGATGTAGAAGAGATAGCCGGGCAAGGCGTACGGGCAAGGGTCAACGGCAAGCAGGTCTGCGTGGGCAACGGCAAACTGATGACCGCCATCGGTGCCGACTGGCACGAATGCTCTCAACAGGCGCAAGGCACCACGATTCATGTCGCCATAGAGGGGCGTTATGCGGGGCATATCGTCATCTCCGACCAACTAAAACCCGATGCGCGTGAGGCCATAGCGTCGCTGCACGGCGCAGGGGTTCGCCGCACCGTCATGCTGACGGGCGACCACCAAGCGGTTGCCGACTATGTGGCAAAGGCGATAGGCATAGACGACTACCACGCCGAGTTGCTGCCGCAAGACAAAGTCAGTCGATTGGAGAGTCTGCTCGCCGAGAAGCCCAAAGGAAAGACGCTTGCGTTTGTGGGCGACGGCATCAACGATGCGCCCGTACTGGCGCGTGCAGACATCGGCATCGCCATGGGGGCATTGGGTTCTGATGCGGCTATTGAGGCCGCCGATGTGGTGCTGATGGACGACTGCCCAAGCAAGATTGCCACCGCCATTCGGATAGCCCGCAAGACCCTCCGTATCGCCCACGAGAATGTCTATTTCTCCATTCTTATCAAGGTGACAGTGCTTGTCCTCGCCGCGCTTGGTATCGCCAATATGTGGCTCGCCGTACTTGCCGATGTAGGCGTAACGGTACTCGCCGTGCTGAATGCCATGCGAACGCTACAAGGCAAATAATATGCAGATTCTGCTATTTTGCGAGGGGTACTCTCTGTTAGCGGATGGGAGAGTCTTGTAGTCCCCAACCGGTGATAGTAGCAATATGCGGGATGACAGAATAGGCTATCTTTTGATGTCCCATATAGTTGGGATGGAAGTCTGCTCCTAAATCGCTGTCGCTGTTATGAGTGGCCGGACATAATCCTAAATAATAGACATTGTTCATTCCTGAATTATTGACCAAATCGCGTACATAGGTGAAGAGATATTCGTGCGCTTTGGAGGTGATACAGAGTATAGGATGGTTCTCACCATAATTGTTTTTTATCTCACGAAAGAGTTTGTAGTATTGATCGCGGAACTTTTCATACTTGGGTTGCATTGCAACAGAGAAGTCATTAGCACCTAAGTAGATAATCGTCATGGCCGGACGAAATTCGGAGTTTGCGATATGCCACTGCGTGGCTTGTGCAGAGTCTTTATCGAAAGTCTGCATATATCGCTCGGGCATCCACCAACCATTGTATTTAGAGTTATAGTTGCGAGTAATACCCATCCCTGAATGTGCAATGGAGATATAATCAGCACCGAAATAGCGTGCAACGATAGCAGAATACGCTTTGGAGGCATTTTCAGTTTCGGGCGTAAAGCGGTCTGTCTTGGTACTATTCTCTGAGCCATAGCCACAAGTATAACTATCGCCTATGAACTCAAGTTGCCGTTGGGCCAATGGAGTGGCGTTGTAGAATTTATCGGCAGTGAACTCAATGAGCGTTGTGGTGCCTTGCTCGCCTTCTGTTCGTTTTTGTAGTATCACTTCGTGCTTACCTCGACGGGTTTTGTTTATCGGGTCGTCGGCACTGATAAGTGTGATTAGAGAATCGTTGCCATAAGTAGCGATAATCCGATTCGGTTCGTCGCTTGTAGGGCAATCAACCCACATATTGTAATAGTTTTTTCCTGTGTCGGAGACTTTCATTGTGAGGGTCTTTCCTGAATAGGCAATACGAATTGTAGTTGCTGTCCAATCGAAGGATACGGTTGTTCCGTTGGTTGCCGTTCGTCCGATGATAGTAATACGAGAGTCTGTTGCAGGAATAGTCTCTGCTCTACTTGAGAATAGAACAAGTAGGGAAAGTGCTAATAGCGTGATTTTTTTCATGAGTAATTTATGATTAATGGTTTAACAAATATTATAGGATATTCTATGGAATCTTGTTGGAGGTATGGGATTCGTCTGTATCAGATTCGTTCCAAGCCTTACTACAGTCGGAACGAATTTGTTTGCGTAAGTCTTCGAGAGAGGAGAATCGTTGTTCCTCTCTAAGAAAATGCAGGAAATGTACTGTTAATAATTGGTCGTATAGGTCTCCTTCAAAGTTGTGTATATATACTTCGAGGGTCTGTGCTTGTCCGCCGACAGTGGGATTGTTGCCGATATTCAGTATTCCTTTGTAGTGTTGGGTATCTATTTCTACATCAACGGCATAGACTCCGTGCGCCGGTATTAGTTTGTCTTTGTCCAATGGTTGCAAGTTGGCAGTAGGGAAGCCTATGCTTCGTCCGATTTGCCTACCATGCGTTACTTTTCCTGTAAGGGTATAGGGTTCTACCAGTAAAGTATTTGCTTGTTCCACTGCATGATTGAGCAAGAGATTGCGTATTTTCGTGGAACTAACATAGACATTGGCATTTATATAGGGTTTGGCTTGTAACAACAGAATATGTTCTTGTTGGGCAGTCTGCTCGTAGTTCGGAAAGTCGGTATTGCCATCACAACCGAAGTGATGATTATAACCCATAAGAAGTATATCCACCTTCAGTTCGTGCCGCAAATAGGCTATAAACTGCCTTCTTGTCCATTTCTGGACTGCTGCAAAGTCCAGTATTTTTATATGCTCTATTCCTTGTGCGTGTATAGCCTCAATCCGTTCCTGAGGTGTCATCAAGAGTGGAGGAATATCGTTGGGATGCAGTAGTGCTTGAGGATGTTGTTGGAAGGTAATTACCAATGGCGTTAGTGCATAGTTTGATGATAGTAACAAGAGTTCTTGTAGCAAGTATCTATGTCCTAAGTGCATGCCATCAAAAAAACCTATTGTAGCCACATACGCCATTGCACTATCCTTTCTGTATGATACTATAACTTAATGTAAATCTTCTTTTTATAAAGCGGGTGTGCAATAAGCCACAATACTGCTACCAATGAGAGAGCAGAAGCGAGAGAACCTCCGAGTTCGCCAAATAGTGGTACCATGCAGCAACGATACCACGCACTCCAAACGGAATAGGTTTCTGCACCGATTGTGAAGCGTATATTCGCCATGATAGTGACCAAGATGTTTGACAATACAAAGATGAAAAGAGGGTTCACTCCAAAACTCTCGAAGAATACTGCCCAGCGTTTCTTTCCACAGATGTCGATAACCCATATAAGCAAGGCTAAAAGAAGTGAGGCTAATCCACAAGTTACCAATACATAACTTGCCGACCATAGTGACTTGTTGATAGGGAAAGCGTAGTCTAATAGAAAGCCCGCAAATAGAATGATAGTGCCAAAAATAAAGAGTCTATTTACTGCAATCCATTTGGCATCTTCGTTTTGTGCTGTTTTGTTGGCCGTTAGAATAAAGTTCCCCGCCATTGCGCCTAATAAGGCATGTGCGATGCAGGGTATAGTAGATAATAGTCCTTCAGGGTCGAAAGGAATACCTCCCAAGTGGTATATGTGGTTTTCGCCTAATAGTGCGATGTCGATACGAGCGACTATGTTATCTGTGTTTAAGTCGAAACTATGGGTTACGCCTATTATGATACAGTAAATAACCAGTAACACCCCTGCCACCCATGCTATTCGTTTGGGTTTGAAGAGCATTAGCAGTAAGCCTGCAAAGAGTGATATAAGACCTAATCGCGGGAATACTCCAAGAAAGCGCAGATGATGTACGGGGTTCCACCATAGCGCATCCAGTAATGTTCCGCCGCTACTCAGAGTACGCAAGCATATACCAAACCAACTTAATGCCCAACCGATGAGTATAAGGAGTATGGAACGATAGAGCAGTTTGCCAAATGTGTGCCGAGTGAGTTGATAGTTTGTTTTACTATATGACAGGCTCATAGCGACGCCCATGACAAATACAAAGAATGGGAATACCAAATCGGTGGGAGTACATCCGTTCCATGCTGCATGACGCAAAGGAGCATATACATAACTCCAACTACCGGGGTTATTGACTACAATCATGCCTGCAATTGTGAGTCCCCGCAATACATCTAAGGCGATAAGACGCTTACTACTTGCCATATTCTTGTGGGTTTATATGTTTGTGCAAAGATACAACAAAAAGTAGAATTGACAATATATATGCGTTTAGATGTTTTTGTATTGAAGTATGGGATGAATTTGTGAGATGATACTTAACTTGAAATATATATGATTAACAGAAGAGGCTGCCTGAATGTGTCATGCAGCCTCTTCTTGTGTGTGATAGTATGTAGTTATCAATCTACATTGAGTGTTACGCGACGGAAGTCTGTGATATTGACATTTGCTTTACGCAATACATCTTTCACAAGTTCCTTGTCCTCTGACATAACATAGATCTGTTCTACAAGAGTTGATTCTTTAAGGAACTTCTGCAAGCGTCCTTGCGCAATCATCTCTACTTTTTTCATATTCACATTCTTCTCGGCTTCTTGTGCTGCGCTTACTTTTAGTTCGCGGGCTAATTGTGCCTGTTCAGGAGTAAGCCATCCCTTTGCCGTATTGGAGTCGATATGTTCGTCGGTGTCAACATGTGCGGGGTTAATACCTGCTTTGCGAAGTGCATTTTCTACCGCTTTGTTTATCTCGTCCTGTTGTGTTTTCTCGACAGCCACTTTGAGTTCGTGTTCTTTTACCTCTGCAGGAACATGGTCGGCGTCTAATGCGAGTGGTGCCATAGCAGCGACTTGCATTGCTATGCCGTGTACGATTTCTTGTTCTGCGTTAGCATCTGCAGCCGCTACAAGAGTGGATAACTTATTACCGAGGTGGTTGTAGGCATCGACTTTAGGAGCAGCGAGGAAGGCATAGTCTGCGAGTTCCATTTTTTCTCCCGTAACGCCTGAACGCTCGGTTACCAATTCAGCGACTGTTCGTCCATCAATGGTCAATGCTTTGAGTTCATCGATACTTTGCGGGCGTTTAGCAATAGCCAAGTCGAGTATTTTCTTTACCAAAGCAACAAAGTCGGCGTTTTTAGCGACGAAGTCTGTTTCGCAGTTTACGGCTACTATTGCGCCGAAACCATCCACTGCCTTTGCTAATACGCACCCCTCTGATGCTTGTCGGTCGGATCGTTTAGCCGCAATTGCTTGTCCACGCTTGCGCAGGAGGTCTTTTGCGACTTCGAAGTCGCCGTTTGCTTCTTCGAGTGCTTTTTTCACATCCATCATTCCTGCGCCTGTGATATCGCGCAGTTTCTTTATATCTGCTAATGATACAGCCATAATTATAAGTACTAATTATCGGTTAATAACTATGAATTACTCTGCAGCAGGCTCTGCCTCTTGAGCAGGTTCTGTGGCAGGTTCTTCGATATTTACCTTTTGTGCTTCTTCTTTAGGGGCGGCCTTACGAACGCGTTGGCGTCTTTCTTTAGGTGCCGGTGCTTCTCCTTCTGATTTTTGAGCAGCGTTCTCATCTGCTTTTTCTACTTTGCGTTCTTCCAATCCTTCTTTAATGGCGTCGCATACAGCGTTGAGGATTACTTCGATTGCCTTAGTAGCATCGTCGTTGGCCGGTATAACGAAGTCGATAGGTGTGGGGTCGGAATTTGTATCTACAATACCAAATACGGGTATGCCTAACCGTTGTGCCTCGCGTACAGCGATGTTCTCTTTGCATACATCTACTACAAACAGGGCGGAGGGTAGTCGTGTTAAGTCTGCTATAGAGCCGAGGTTCTTTTCGAGTTTCTCGCGTTGACGCGTGATTTGTAGTTTTTCTCTTTTGGAGATATTGTCGAAGGTACCATCGGTCATCATCTTGTCGATGTTGGACATTTTCTTTACGGCCTTTCGAATTGTGGGGAAGTTAGTAAGCATACCGCCAGCCCAACGCTCTGTGATATATGGCATACCTACTTCTTTTGCTTTTTCGGCAACTATTTCTTTGGCTTGTTTTTTAGTTGCCACAAACAATACTTTTCTTCCGCTTTTAGCGATGTTTTTGAGAGCCTCTGAAGCCTCTTCGACTTTGAGTACTGTTTTGTTAAGGTCGATAATGTGTATGCCATTGCGTTCCATAAAGATATAAGGAGCCATGGCAGGATTCCATTTGCGCTTAAGATGACCGAAGTGTGCTCCAGCCTCAAGCAATTGATCGAAATTTGTTCTCATGTTGTAAATTTTTAATTGTTAAATTTATTATTGTTTATCCCTTTCTCTTGCGTTATAGTGTACTATGTGTATTGTTTGACATAGCAGGCGAGAACGGCCTTGTATAAGCAAAAGAATCCTGCAGTAGTCCATAAGGAATCTGCAGGATTTGTGTAGGGTATGTTTTAACGCTTACTGAACTGGAAGTGTTTACGGGCTTTCGGTTGACCGGGTTTCTTTCGTTCTACCTCGCGGGCATCTCTTGTCATAAATCCTTCTGCTTTGAGTGCAGGTTTGTCTTCTGGATTGATTTTGACTAATGCACGAGCGATTGCCAAACGAAGTGCCTCTGCCTGACCTTTGTATCCACCTCCATCGAGGATTACGGTTATGTCGTACTTATCAGCAACACCCAATTTGTTTAATGGTTGCTTAACGATAAATTGCAGTATTGACGAAGGGAAATAGGTTTCCAAGTCCTTTTTGTTTATGGTAATTTTGCCTTGTCCTTCTGTCATGAAGACGCGTGCTACTGCTGCTTTTCTTCTCCCTAAAGCATTGATCATTTCCATTTGTTGCATTATTTAAGGGTGTTCAAATCGATTTGTTTTGGTTGTTGTGCCTGCATGTTATATTCAGCTCCGGGGAACACATACAAGTTGTCAATAAGTTTGTCGCCGAGTCTATTCTTCGGGAGCATACCCTTGACTACTTTTCTGATGAGGCGATCTGCTCCTTTGTTCTTGAGCATTTCGGGCGTGAATTCTCTTTGTCCGCCCGGATATCCTGTGTAGCGTACATAAGTCCTGCCAGTCCATTTGTTACCGGTTAGAACGACTTTGTCTGCATTGATAATGATGACATTATCTCCACAGTCTACATTAGGGGTGAAAGATGGTTTATACTTGCCGCGCAATAGTTTGGCGACTTTAGAGCACATACGGCCTAGTACCAAGTCGGTAGCATCGACCAAGACCCATTCTTTTTGGGCAGTGGCTCTGTTGACCGCAATGGTTTTGTAACTTAAAGTATCCACTTTGTTTTGTTTTATCGGCCCGACCTACAGACATCTTAACACTGCACAATCGAGCGTATTATTAAATAAATGAGTTAGTTAGCGTTTCCGTGCAGTGTTGCACTAAAACGGCTTGCAAAGGTAAAGTTTTTATTTTGAATGTGCAAGGGGTTGGAGAATTTTTTACAAGCAATTAGGGATGAGAAATGAGAATTTAAGGAATGAGAGCCATAGCACGCTATGGCTCTACAGCGAGCATAAGCGTTGGATGAAACAT
>CAVEFV010000081.1:0-8491 GCA_963615025.1 Firmicutes bacterium CAG:95
GAAATGAAGAACATCGTGCTATGACTCTCATATTATCCTCACATGTTAATTGTTAATTGTTACTTGTTAATTGCTGGCGTTATGCCTACTGTAGAGCCATAGCGTGCTATGGCTCTCAACTCTCCTTCGCAGACCAAACAATATGTTCCCGTAAAACTCCATAACCCCCTTCAACTAACTAAACTTCTCCTAAACACATAAACTCCTAAACTTATAAACTAAACAACTGCCCTCAACGCTCAACTCTAAACACTCAACCCAAAAGAAATGAAGAACATCGTGCTATGGCTCTCAACTCCACTTCAAAAAACAAACTATATATTCCCATTAAACCCAACTAACCCTTTCAACCCAAAAACCTCAACTCAATACATTCACCCCACAAGAAATAACGATCACACTCACAAAACCATCCAACCGCATAGCCTATAAACAAAAAGGCCGCCCAACACCACTTGTTGGGCAGCCTTTCTTCACAAACTAAGAAAAACTTTACTTCACTATCACTTTCTCTACCCCCACTGCACCGTTTGTCAATCGCACTTCGGCCATCAATATACCCTCCGGTGCAGGTAAAGTCATAATAGGAGTATTCTGGTTATTGACAACCTGCTCGGTCAGAAGACGACCGACTATATCATACAGGCGAACAGAGGCAATCGACGACGACGCAACGATATTCACATAACCATCTGCCGGCGAATATACGGCAATCGAACTGCCATCTTTCTTGCTATCACTGTTGATACAATCAGTATCGGTAGCCCCGCCGTCTTCCTTCGACTCATCTTTCGGACCTTGTATATAATAACGCATTGCATGATTGGTCGGTATCTCAAGCAGCACTTCTGTACCATTGATAATACGGGTCTGCGTACCGGTTTCTGTATCTACCAAATAGCATTCGTCTGTCCAATCAGTAAGGGTGAAAATCAGTCGCATCTTGCCGTTATCTGCATTGCGCATAGCATTGCTGATAACAAAGCCAAGAGGAACAATACCAATCTCGTTGCGAATATCTACCGAAATCCTCTTTGCATCAACCACCGAATACATATTCATTTCAGATGCACCATCCAAGGTCGTACCATCGTCCTTGATATTCACAGAGAAGTACGGCACATCTTCGCTCACATCATATCCGTCGTTCGCAAAATCCATTGCCACTAAATTAAAGTTGGTCTTTGCTATTGGCTTCATCGAACCTTCGGTACGGATAAAGGCATCTATATGCATAATACCCTTGTTCAAATAGTGTCCGTTTGCTGCTTTATTGCGCTTCGGTGCAGCAGACACCTGATGCTTTTCGTAGTTCGTATGAGAACCCTCTATATTCGATATGGCCAAGTTCTTTACATTCAACTTCAAGGTAAGGTCTGTCTGTGCAACACCGCCCTTTGTATAGACCATAGCCGAACGGAAAGGCTTCAAGAACCGATCCTCGTACGAAACAATCACACCGGTGCGTGCAAGCCACTCATCACCTTCCAGTATCCAGTAATACGACTCCAACACATCCTTGTTCTCGAAATAAAATGCCTCTGCGTCTACATAAGCCATTGTCGGATTACCGAAGATAAAGTAAGGACTTGCCACTGCATTATGCAACTTCACTTGCATTTCGCCGCTTGCATCTGGCGTGAACGCCAAACGATAGGCATTCGTCCTATCCACATTCACACTACCCACTACCGCACCGTTATAGTACTTGTCATATTGGGTATCGGGTTTAGGCAGACGAATGGTAATATCATCCTCCGTCACATTATCCGGACCCCATATACCCAACTCCATACCATGTAGCGGCTTCAACTCTTTGTTAAGTGTATTACTTGCCGCAAACAACATTCCATCGTTTTCTTTGAATAGGTTAAACGAATTATAGAACGATCCATCAGGTTCGTAATAGTGTTCTGTAGCCACCGAATCATTATAGTATCTGCCCCATGCAGCATACCCTGCATCTGCCGAACGGCTACCTTTGAACGAACTGATAGTAAAGTTGTCCCCATTTTCCAAGTTCGTCGCACCTGTGTAACTGCCATTGTGAGGCACGAAGAAATCTCCGCTATACACATTTTGCAACGGACTTGAAATCAAATTCCATGTACCGTTCTTCAAGGTGAGGTCTGCGTATGCCGAATCATATTGCAACACTTGCTGATTCAACAAGGATGTATTACCGCAGAAGCGTATTTTGTGGCACTTGGCTGGAACATAGTGCGCATCCATCGGGTAGAACATACTGTCGCACAAATAAGGATACTTTCTCACATCATCTATAGTCGGAATAACTACATCGGTCTCAGGAAGTGGCACATATCCTTGTTGCACGGTCTTGCCGTCTATAATAGCATACCAATTCTCGTCATCACCCCAATACTCGCTTGCTAATGGGGTCCATACTACTGTATCGGGTACAACAACTACCGTGAAATATACATCACCCACAGCGCAACCTCCATCCATCGCATTGAGTGCAGGTGTCAACATAGTAACCTTCATCATATATTCATACCCTGCACGCATGGTGTGCGTATTCTCATGCTGGAAACCAGGATGCCCCAATGTCCACTTTCTTGTGGATTGTTCATTGGTGTAGCGTGCTTTCATTTCCGATACATGTGCGGCATCTATAGGAGCAAACTGAATGGAATCTCCTGCCTTGTAATACTTAGTAAGATCTGTCATATCCTCGTAAATACGATCTTGCGTGTACCGCATACTAAAATCAGCAATAGGAACCTTGTTGTCAATAAGGGACTGCACTATCGGATCGGTGGATGACACTACTCTGCAACTGTCCCAACCGAACACTACATTACCTTCAATATCAGAAATAGGTATCTTGAACGATTCGTTTGCCTTCCTTGCGGCTACACGGACGCGAGGTATATCGTGCTTTTGTTCATCGGTCATATTCACTAACTGCACAGGCGATAGATTGGCCCAATAACCACTTGGATTCGTAAAACCACGCAAGAAGGTATTATTCGAGCAGTTATCAAGTATGTATGGCGTACCTTGATAGTCCGCAATAGCAGTACCCGCTATAGGATATACCCAGAAGCGAATAGTGTCGTTCGGACGCATATAGAAGGCATCAGAATCTTTGTATAGACTTAGCAGCCCCCTGTTGCATAGGTCCATTATGATATTGTAATGCTCATCCAATAGGATGCTGTTGCGTTTACCCGACTTTGCATCTACCGTGTCCTTAACAATCTCATCGGGTTCAGATACGGTGTAGTTCGATGTGTTGGGGTAACGACGCAACTCCGACAATGCATCTTGCACCTTGCCGCGATTGTAACCATATACTTGCTCGAACCGCGTATCTGCGGCAGCCTTTTCTGCATCGGACTTATGAAATTCTTCGATATATACATCGTCGAACTCATATCCTAACAACCAGTCTGCTTTGGCATTACCTACAAGATTGACGGACTCACCATTTATCTCTACGCTATTATTCACCCTTACAACTACAGGGTACAAGCCATTAGCGCACGCCCCTAATGTAGGGTCGGTCGAACCATTGAAGGCTATATCTGTCTTGTTCGACAAAGGCAGGTCGGCGCGCATAGAACACTCCGGATGTAGTAGGTCAGACTCTGTAGTAGCCATATTCAATTGATAGGACGCCGACGATGGCATAAACCTGTCACTAATGAGGTGCGCTATATACATGATATACCGTTCTCCGTCCTTGTCAGTAGTCTTAACATAACCTTTAAGGGTGTACCCGTCTTTTACGGTCTGTCCGGGTAAGGTGTCCAATAGATAGATATTCTCTAATGAATCGAGTATCGCAGATGCAGAGTTATATACTAAACTGGACTCATCTACTCCGACGAAGCCATCACTACTCTGGTAGGATGCATCGTTCGACTTGGTAGGATCGTAGCCCTTTTTAGGTACATAGATAATACCAAACTTGTCGCTCTTTGTTTCAGTCCAAGAAGCAGGGTAATGATATACTGCATGTATCATTGTATCTTTCTTCGTGTTCATGAAAGTATAGTAGAGAGTTTGGTTCGTGCTGTTTTCTGCCAAGTTCGAATAGTCGATGCGGGCAACTGCTACCTCCATATTCTTTACCTTGCAGGTAGTAAATGCCTGGTAGGCTTGCAGGGGCAACTTGGAATCGTACAAGTAAATATCATCGATCAAGAAATCGTTACCCTCGCTGCTATTTGCGAAGTTGTATACAGCCACACGCGTTTGTGCATAGTCGGTCGCAGAAAGTATAGGGAAGTTTACTTGCACCCATCCTGATTGAAAGGCGAGTTCACCCATAAAGAATGCACCTACATCGATCCAGTCTTCATCGTTGCTATTCCGACCTTGCACATCGAATCGTATGATAGGCTTTGGATTATTTTGGTTGCTTGTAGCGTTGCATATCCAAGCACTGCAGTACATTTGTTGCCCCGAGCATATTGCAGCATCGGTGGAAACTGTAGCCACCAAACCTGGTTGCTGCTTTCCATCAACATACATCATATAGCCGTCGGATGCATTACCTGCGCCGCTCGTTGCTCCGCCGTGCTGTGCTATATCGATCCACCAATCTGTTCCGCCGGCACTTTTTAGTTGGTTCACTATGCAATACTCGCCATAAAATGGGAACGAGGGAGCAGAACCCTGCGTCTGTCGATTGTGCTGGTGTACATTATCAGCACTAACATAATAGAAACTGAATGTTGAGTTCTCCGCAGGAAGTGGCTGCGTATAGAATTGCATAGAGGTGGAAGACAGGCTCCCCGCAGTAGCACCAAAGTCAAAATCTTGCTTTGCCAACAGATTATAGTTCTCTGCTATATCGGCATTCGTACGCAATGCCGTTGAGGATGGTCCGTAGGTGGCAGCATTAACATAGGTTACCCTAAAGCGCGCAATATATATATCACTGCTTCTATATGTATTACTACTACTGATATACAATGCATACTCGTAGATTCCCTCTGATGTTGAGGTAACTTTCAGGTAATCGTTAGTATACTTGTTTGTAGTTGATAGATCAGACCAAGATGACCATGAACTGCTTGTATTGTTATAAGACCGATATTTCCATTTTGCAGTAACACCATTTCCTACTTGTTTTAGCGTTTTTTGTCTCCAACTTTTACCATAGAACCAGTAGCATAGTTCGGAGGTGTGATGTAGGTAGGCCTTATGTGGAAAGTTAGTGGAGAGATAGATATCGGTATTAGTAGGCGCGATGTAGTCATGTGTCTCGTAGGGTTTGTCTGCGGATGTGCATTTATCCAACGAATCTGCTATTTCGGACGCGGGACGAAGATGCCATATTTGTCGATAGGACAGCGTAGGTTCTGTGATGGAAGTAACTGTGGTGCCTGTTGTTGTAATCGTGTAATCAGCATAGGCGCTCGCATCAAGAGCGATGTTGTGTACTGAGTTGTCGCTCCATCCCTTTATTTGTGGCATCATATTCGACCATTCACTAGGTTCTGATTGTGCTTTGGGGAAGGTATGTGAATCTTTGGTTGCATAATATCCTCTGGAAGCAGACCCCTCGTTTGCATTGATGGTGTTGAAAACATTATAATACATATCTCTTGGCGCCTTAACCCAGAAGTTGTTGCCAGAATCTTGCCATGATGAACCATTCCAATAGTAGCGAGGATCGGTATCGGTATCGAAGTCGTACCATCGCCAATAGCCTCTCATATTAGGTTCGTTGGGCATTAGTTCGATGGTCTGACCTGCTGTATAGTAAACCGTTTTCTCGTAGGTATGTACCTGCTGGTATTGTATACCGATATTGTTAGCCTTCATCAATTCTCCATATCCGCCGAGTGTATGATGAAATTCGGTAGTACCTGTTGCACTCGATGTTTTTTGGCGGATATAAGTACGGAGAGTGTAAGGCTTATTATTGTATGTAACTGTAGCCACCAAATAAATACCCCGCATAGCAACTTCGGCATTCGATTGGAAATGCAATGTTACTTGCTTGTTGGTGTAACTTGTATCGGATATTACTACCCAGTTACCCGTAAATTCGTTATTCTCGGTAGTATATAGTTGCAGTGTAAGGTTGGTGCTATTCAGTTCGATGGGCGTACTGGTCTGACTGATTATAGAATCGATTGTCCCTTGTGCAGTATAGCGTATTTGTGAACTGATTATTTGAGGATCGTAGGTAATAGTGAGGTCGTTCTCTGTTGCTTCTGCGATGGGCATATCGGGGACAGAGGATACCTTTATGTTGGCGGTTTGTTCAACAAAGTGGTAGGCATTGCGTGTGAATTGTATTCCCGCCGTAGTGAGAACCTTGTCTGATTGGTCAATGATGTCGCAATAGAGGTAGTCGGAATAGTCGCTCTTGCTTCCCCGGAAGCGTTCGGTAGTGTCGATGACATTGTAAGGACTATGCCCTTCAGGTTTCACGGTCAGTGTATATTGCCCATTGCGTTGTGCGACGGAGCGTGTAAGCATGGTTCTTGCTGTTTCGGTGTTGTAAGGAGCGACATTCGACATTGTGTTGTCGATTTGTTTGGTTTTGAGCGACGATGACAGTTCGGAGTATGAACCTTTGCCGTTGCCAGCCCAATAGAAGTTTGCCGATATGCCGTAGTCGGTGTTCAGCCGCGTTGCATCGTTTATCGTTGCTGTTGTGCCGTATGGAATAGGTGCGATGTCGGCACCTGTCTGCCTTGCGTTGACACAGTACAACTGTTTTGCATCGGTCATGGTTATATCGAAGGTCTGTGCTACTTCCTGTGCTGCGGCTGCTTCGTTGTCTTTTGCATAGCCGAAGGAGGTAGAAGCAGGCGAAGCGGTAATCTTGAAGGAGCGCAGATCTTCCATGCTCCATTGGTAGCACACCATCATTTTGTCGATCAATGGTGTGAGGTGGAAGGCATAGGTCATTGAGCGAGTAACCTTGATGTAGTTTCCATTGGCTTTGTTGCCTGATATGGAAGTGTTTTCTGTTGCTGCTACAGACTCCAAGTAGTTGAGTGAACTACCATTGATAAGAACAGGCATGAACGAAGTTGTACGCGCCGAATGATAGTCTTTGTAGTTAGGATCGTTTTCGTCCATATAGTAGCCGAAGGGACTTGATTGTTCCTCTGTATCGACGAGTTTGAGCGTAATGTTGCCGCTTGCGTTCTTGACATAGGATAGCCACTTGCCGGATTGGATGTGCTTTACCCTCATACGGACTCTTTCGCGAGGCCAATAGTTGTTGCCATCGTCTGCCGTAGGAGTAACATCTTTTATATACCACAGGTCGTCTAACAGTGTGCCTTCCCCACTTACGCCTGCGAGATATCCCAAGACGGAACTATAGTTGCCTGAGGCATCAGGACGCGCCGAGAATACAAGTGTTACCGTATCTCGAAGGGTGTAGGTGAAATAGTAGTAGTTGTCATCATCGGTTGAATAGGTACCTTCTGTGCCATATTTGTCGGCACAGGATTGTTCGTTGTATTCTGTTTCGGTGATTTGGCGTTGTATAGTGGAGTAGGTTACACGGGGGAACCCTATTGTAACGGTATCTCCGAATACATACCATCTATTATCAGGCAATAGTGCTGCTTGGGTGGATAGAGTAGCCAAGAGCATAGATATAATGATCCCTGTTGCAATAGCCAATTGCTTAAAATAAGTCTTCATGATGCAGTAGTTTTTACAAAGAACGACGATTGTTGATGAATTGTTTACGCATTTTACATACAGTATATGCGCACAGACACAAGAGCATAGGTAGAAGGACATCTCCTATAGGTGCCAACTCTCCTATTGCCGGGTCAGTAGGACGCGAACTCTTTAGTAGAACTGATGACGCGTCGGTAGTTGTATAATAACCGGTCGATTGTTGAAGAAAATCGTCTGCAGAACGGAAGTACAATCCTTGGTTGTCTGCGTTAGGTGCGTACTTGCTTCCCGAATACATGGTCGGTGTGGTTGTCTGCATGGTACCATACATATTGTAGGTGCTTCCTACGGTTGTTGTTTGATACACTTCATTCATTTTACCCCCCCCCCATACATAATTTACTGATTAATAATACCTTAACATTAAATTTAACATATAACCTTTCTGCTTATTCACTACTTCAGAAGAGGCTGTTTACCTTATTGTACGCAGTGGCACAATTTGGGACTACAAAGGTAGGGTATTTTGTCAATAAGTTCCAAATAATTGTCAAATTTTTTTGTGAAAAAATGACGGTATTGGTTGATGGTTGAAGGTTGATAGTTGGGAGGTGGAAGTTGAGAGGGGTTGAGTGTTTAGAGTTGAGCGTTGAGGGCAGTTGTTTGGTTGATGAGTTTAGGAGTTTATGTGTTTATGCGTGGTTTAATTGGTTGAAGGGGGTTATTGGGTTTAACGGGAACATGTTGTTTATCTTTTGAAGTGGAGTTGAGAGCCATAGCACGATGTTCTTCATTTCTTTTGCTTGAACAAAAGAAACGAAGCAAAGAAAATTCATCGGCTGTGTGTCGGGCGTTGCCA
>CAVEFV010000082.1:0-8447 GCA_963615025.1 Firmicutes bacterium CAG:95
GGATGTGCTATGGATGTGGTATGGATATAAGTGGCTAATTAGTGGCTAATTTGTTGTATATATAAAAGAATTTTACTACCTTTGCGGTCTCAAATCGTATCCAATCCAACAACCTCAAAAATGATTAAGGGCTTTACAGGAAGAAATTCATAAATTGATAGTAGTCTGTTGCGTATGTGGAAATGAATGACTATATTTGCAACATCATTATGCAGAATAAAATCAATACGATATTATGATAACAAAAATCAAAGCCGAGAACTTTACCGCATTTACGAATTTGCAGATGACCTTCGGCAAAGGCATTAATGTTTTGATAGGCGAAAATGGTACAGGTAAAACCCATATAATGAAAGCCCTGTATGCTGCGTGTTATATGTCCGATGAACGCGTAGATACCACCTTTGATAAAAAACTGAAGGCTGTATTTTTGCCATTGTCTATGGGTCGTTTGGTACATCGTAAGGTTGGGCGAAATTCGGGAAAAATTTCTGTTTATAGGAATGATTTGGATAAAGATCGTATGTTATCTTGCTCTATTACTACATTGGGGAGAACAGAAATCAATTCTCGTATGTGGAAAGACACGAAAATAAATGCCACCTTTATTCCTGTAAAGGATATGCTTGCCAATGCTCCCGGCTTTAGATCGTTGTATGCACAGAAAGAGTTATGCTATGAGGAAGTCTATGCTGACATTATAGATAAAGCCTTTCTTCCCGTGCCGAGAGGTAAGTATTCTTCCGAGGTGCGGAGATTGCTCAATATATTGAGTAAATCAATGTCCGGAAAAGTTATTGTAAAAAAGGAAACATTCTATCTCAAGAATAAATTTGGAGAATTGGAATTTTCGTTGTTGGCAGAGGGCTTCCGTAAGTTAGGCCTATTATACACACTTATATTGAATGGTTCTTTAACCAAAGGTTCTGTCTTGTTTTGGGATGAACCGGAGGCTAATCTGAATCCTAAATTAGCAAAAACCGTAGTACAAATTCTATTGGAATTACAACGAATGGGAGTGCAGATATTTTTAAGTACGCACGATTATGTCTTGTTGAAAGAGTTGCAGATGGCAACGATATCAAAAGATGATATTATGTACCATACATTGTATAGAAATTCGGAAGGAGACATCCTTTGCGACAGTACAGAGGTGTTTGGCGACTTGAAAATGAATGCCATTGATGCAACTTATGCTGATATTTTAGATCGTGAAATTTCAAATCAGGTAAAAGGTCTATGGTAAAGGAGATAGAAGGGTATAGGTTTGATATTCCGCAGGCACTGCAAGTATATAAATTTGATGAAACAAATAATAATTCTCCATTTTTCCATGGAGTAAGTGTCCTGAAAGCAGTGGATGTGATGATTGAAATGCCAAGATGCTATGTGTGGGTTGAGATTAAGTGTTATGATAATGAAAGTATTGCACAACTAAAAGAAGAACGAGAGCAATCCAAACAGGATGATAAATATCATACAAAAAGTTGGTTACGCAATAACTTGTTGCGCAAGTATAGGGACACATTCTTATATCGTTATGCTGAAAATAAATTAGATAAGCCCATAGTGTATGTCTGTCTTCTGAATTTTGACAAGGCTCTGAAATCGTATTTCCGTGGAGAATTACAACGCTATATTCCGTGTGATAAGCCATCTAAGCGTTGGAAAAAATCTATAATTGATGCTCTAATTGTGGTGGATGAAAATGATTGGAAACATAATCCGAAGTTGCAAGAATTGGGTTCGTGTATTAGAGTTTAACTGTTTTTGAAAAAAAAGACTATAATTCATCTCATTCTATGCAAAATGTTCCCATTGTTGCCATCAAGTGTCTTGTTTTCAATCACGAACCCTATCTTCGTGATTGTCTCAATGGGTTTGTTATGCAACAAACCGATTTTCCGTTTGTGGCGATTGTTCATGATGATGCCTCGACCGACAAGTCGGCTGATATTATTCGGGAGTATGCTGCGAAATATCCTGACATAATACGCCCTATCTATGAAACGGAGAATCAGTACTCCAAAGGGACACTCTCGAAGGTGATGAACGAGGCGGTGGATGCCACAGGGGCAAAGTACATTGCGCTCTGCGAGGGCGACGACTACTGGACAGACCCGAAGAAACTGCAAAAACAAGTGGACTTCATGGAGGCACATCCCGAATATGTGATGTGTTTCCACAAGGTGGATGTGATAAGTCCGAGAGAAGAGGAAAGACACATGTATGACCATTTGCAAGAGCGTGAATATACTGCCTACGAGGTTTATGACCGCTGGACAATACCTACCTGCTCGGTGGTCTATCGTGCTGCCTGCAAAGTGACACAAACGCCGAAAGGGTTCGCCTTTGGCGACATCTATTTGTTCCTGTCGCTTCTGCAACAGGGCAGGGCGTACTGTCTGGGCTTCGTGGGCGGCGTCTATCGTCGCCATACAGGGGGAGTGTCGGTGGATATATCGCCTCGCCTATGCCGTAGCCTCGTATATCAATATAAGACGATGGAGCATATATTCCCCGATTTACGCACTATCTCTGTACGCAAGAAGTTAGACTATTTGGACGGTACGCTCTACGACACCGAATGTCGCGATACATGGAAATACCGTTTCTATTATATGGGGTTGCATAAGCGGTTGTTCTTGTCGTCTTTCTGTACCACCACGCTGTTGACCTATATGCTAAAACCGTTCTGTCGCATCCTATGGAAGAAACATTGATTTCCATTATTATCCCCGTCTATAATGTGGCACCGTATCTGCGTCAGTGTCTTGATTCGGTGCTGCGAGACAATGCCATAGACGGTATGCAGGTGGTCTGCGTGGACGACGGGTCGACCGACGGCAGTGCGGCTATCCTGGCGGAATATGCCGAACGATATGCACAGATAGAGGTCGTAAGGCAGGCGAACTCGGGGCTTAGTGTGGCACGCAATACAGGAATGGCACGCGCAAGCGGTAGGTATGTCTATTTCCTGGACTCGGATGACTATCTCTATCCCGATGTGCTGCGGAAAATGGTGGAATTTATGGAGCGGAATGACCTGCAAGCAGGTTGCTTCAATGTGCTGAAGGACGGCAAAGACCCGTACTATCCGAAGACGACGCATATCGATATGCCCTGCACAGGGGAACTATTTGCTGCGCAATTTCGGAAGCAATGCCACTACTCGTATGTGGCACCCGTGTGGATGTATCTGTATAGTCGTGCGTTCCTGCAGGAGCAGCATTTGGCGTTCAAGCCGTCGATACTGCACGAAGATGAGGAGTTTACGCCGCGTGTGCTGTTTGCCGCCGAGCGTATTGCCCTGCTGAACATCAGCGTACAGCATCATCGTGTGCAGCGAGAGGGGGCTATCACGGCGCATACGACCCTGAAACATTTGACGGACAGTGTTGATTCTATTCGCGGATTGGTGCAGACATACGCGCATAAGTCCAATACAGAGCAAATCAAACAGGGGATATTCGACTTCTGGTTGTTGACTCTCGCCAAGGCTTACCAGCAGGGCTATTCGCTGTCGGACATCGGCTATACGCAACAAGACATAAAAATGTTAATGCGATTTAATATCTGGGGGGGGGTACGAGCAACGATTAATAACACTTTCGAGGTGGCGTCTATCGGTGCTGGTGCGCTACTACCGGAACAGTTATCCGCACTGTATCCGACGATTGCTCAACAGGTGTCTGACTTTGTGGCAGAGAAGCCCTTGGTTGCAGTTGATTGTTTGGTTTATAACCATGCGCCTTACCTCAGGGAGTGTTTTGAGGGATTTGTAATGCAACAAACCGATTTCCCGTTTGTGGTGGTGGTGCATGACGACGCCTCGACCGACAAGTCTGCCGACATCATTCGGGAGTATGCGGAAAAATATCCCGACCTCATACACCCTATCTACGAAACGGAGAACCAGTACCGCAAGCCCAATCGTGCGCTCGGACGGGTGATGGACGCAGCGATAGCCGCCACCGAGGCAAAGTATGTGGCGATGTGCGAGGGCGACGACTACTGGACCGACCCGAAGAAACTGCAAAAACAAGTGGACTTCATGGAGGCACACCCCGAATACAGCCTCTGTTGCCATCGCTACCGTATCTACAACGAAGATAGCCAAACCTGGGACGAAGACTACGAAGCGGAACGATTTGCCGACGGAAAGAACAAAGACGGTTTTGCCTTCACCCAAGCGGACAACCTGCGCTGCTGGATAGCCAAGACCAACACGCTGCTCTATCGCCGCAACGCCTTGTGCAACGACCTGCTGAACCAATACCGCTACAGCCGCGATGTGCACCGCGTGTATCACTTGCTCCAACAAGGGGACGGCTATTGCCTACCCTGGAACGGGGCCGTCTATCGGCGGCAGCAAGGGGGCGTGTTCTCGAGCCTGAACAGCGCACAGAAACAGCGTACCTCGTTTCTGATATATGCCGAACTGCTGCAACGGAATGCCGACGATACGGAGTTGGCCGCCTACTTCGGCGAACTCTATGCCGCCTATCGGGACAACCTGCGCTGCGCCGTGCAACACCGTCAAGCCCATGCGGGCGAACTGACGGAGTTCCTACAATATACCTACCGCTTCTACGGACTGCGAGCCGTGGGGTATGCCGTCCGCAAGTTCTGCCTCTCCCGCATGAAGGCAGGGGGACAAGTAACAATTAACAATTAACAGGTAACAAGTAACAAGTAACAAGTAACATGTTTCGTCATTATCTCATTACGCGTTTTAATATCGTGCAGGCGTGGTATGGGCAGTACACGACCGTGAGCGGCATAAAGATACAGTCCGACGAGTGGCTGGCTGAACGCTTCCGCCTGTTCGACTTGTACTGCTTCCCCTCGATAGCACAACAGACAACCCAAGACTTTGTGTGGCTCGTGCTGTTCAACAGCGAGACCGACGAACGCTACCGCCGGCGTATAGCGGAGTATGCCAAGCAATGCCCTGCCTTTACGCCCCTCTATTTAGAACCCTACGGCGACGAGAATGCCTTGGTAAGGGGGTATATACTCGACCATACGCCCAAGGAGCAATATACGCATATCATCACGACCCGCTGCGACAACGACGATGTGCTGCGCCAAGACTATCTGCAGATGGTGCAGCAGGCGTTCTCGCCCGAGACGAAAGACCTATTCGTGAACTACCGCTACGGCTATCAGTATGATACCCGCACCAAGGTATCCTACCCGATGGACTACCCAAGCAGCCACTATATAAGCCGTGTGGAGGCACTGACGCCCGCCATACAAACGGTGCTTTGCGACCACTCGGAACTCGATAAGTTGCAGAACTACAAAGAGTTAGCAAATGTTAATGGGGGGGGGTGGATAGAGATTATTACGGGCATCAATGCGGCTAACCGCCTAATGTACGGCGCACGCCCGCAATACATCCCCCACTTGGAACAGTTCCTGCCACGGGTGGCGACAGGGTGGGGGCAGACGCATTGCCCGTATCTGCTGTTCTGCCTGCGCTCGGCGAGGTGCTATTGCCGGTATTGGAAACGGTGGGCAAAGCATAAGTTCGAGAAACATATACTAAAGAGAATTTATAGAAGTCCCCTAAAGAGAATTTCATAATAGCAAAAATTGTAGTACCTTTGCGGGATAAAAATGCCCATGGAGGCGAAAAAAGAAAGAATCATGTACTCTCCGTTGTTCTCTATACTGATAGCCAACTACAATAATGGCAAGTACCTCATGGAGGCTGTCCGCAGCGTGCAGGCGCAGACCTATACGCACTGGGAGATAATCATCGTGGACGACGGCTCGACCGACGAGTCGCAGTCGCTCTACGCTGCGTTGGCTGACGACAAGCGGGTGCGTGTCTATTACAACGAGACCAACCGCGGCTGTGGCTATACCAAACGCCGCTGTGCCGACTTGGCAACCGGCGACCTCTGCGGCTTTCTCGACCCCGACGATGCGCTGACCCCCGACGCCCTGCAGATAATGGTGGCCGCCCACGAGGCACACCCCGAGGTGGCACTGATAGGCTCGTGCTATTGGTGTGTGGATGAGAATATGAAACCGATGTGGAAAACAGCGCAATGGGCATTGACGGATGGGAAGGACTATCTAACTGATTTTGAGCACCTTAGACCGATACATTTCGCCTCTTACAAAGGCGAAAGGTACAGGAAAACCGAAGGCATCAACCCCGACCTGAAGCGTGCGGTGGACTTCGACCTGTATGTAAAATTGGAGGAACAGGGTGGGGTGATGTTCTTGCCGGATATTACCTACTACTACCGCCAACACGACAAGCAAATCTCCACACACGGCGATTTCAAGAGTATGTATTGGGAAATAGTGGTTATTCAAATGGCGTGTCAACGGCGAGGATTAAGTGCCGAAACATTGGTAAATGATATGATGAGTGCACGGGGAAAGTATTATGTGGAGAACTATTTGGGCTATACTTTGGTACGCAAACCGCAAGAAACAGTATTTGCCCATATTCTGCGCAAAATAGTCAAACTGCGAAAATCTATTCGATGAGTTGGGTATCGTTTGACATATTTGATACATGTATCTCGCGCCTCTGTGGGGAGGCGGGGAGTTTGTTCTATATTTTAGCGCACCGAGTATTGGGCGACGATGCCCCATCATCGTATTGCGCCGAGTTTGTGCAGGAACGGGTACGGGCAGAACAAAAGGCTCGGCAAAATACCATAAAGGAAGAGATAACCCTAAACGATATATACGCAGTTGCGGATTTTTCTCCCTATAGTACGACAAAAAATGAAGATATTCTGGCTTTGGAGTTGGAGATAGAGCGGGCGATGTGGCAACCTATTCAGCCTACACTGCAACTTATAGAGAAGGCTCGTCGACAAGGCGCACAAATTCTGTTTATTTCGGATATGTATATCCCGCAATCTATCCTAAAAGATGCCTTGCGTGATTTGGGAATTCTAAAAGAAAAAGATAAACTATATGTTTCGTCCGATATAGGCATTACAAAGCAGTCGGGAAAATTATATGACTATGTACAATCGGAGTGCAAAATAATTATCTCTAAATGGCAACATTATGGAGATAACTATGCAGCAGACTATGTCGTACCTCGAGCGAAAGGCATAAAAGCGCATAGGTTGCGCTATGATTACGATGTAGTAGAACCCGTTTATCTTAAAAATATTGAGTTGCGGGAATATCCGTATGCCTCTCTCCTTGCAGGACTGACTCGTTCTTTGCGATTGGCGTCGGATACCGATGTCAGTACTTTTGCTTATTCATTATCTGCACCGCTGTTTGTCGCATGGACTTTGACTATATTGAAGGATGCAGCGCAACGCGGAATACGGCGATTGTGTTTCTTGGCACGAGACGGCTACATCCCCTATCTAATAGCCAAACAATATGCAACACAATTCCCCACTATAGAATGTGCGTATGTTTGTGTATCTCGTAAATCTCTCTATTTACCGGGCGAACCGGAGTTGTCGTATGAAAAAATAAGGGAAGTCTTGCAAAATAATATCGGGCAATGTGTTGCTTATGCGCTGGATGTGTGGAATATAAATAACGAACTGCATATTCCGGATGCTTTGTCTTCGGCTGTACTATCGAATGATACTATCCCCGCTATTTTACAAGCGTTGCAACAGATAGACCTTTTAGGGCAATTATCGGCTCTGCAAACCAAAAGTAAAAGGGCGGCGTTACTGTATTTCCAACAAGAACACCTGACGGAGCCCAACACGGCGATTGTGGACATTCGAGGAACAAGAACCTCTCATCGCAGAATAAACGACTTACTTGTTCTTAACGGGTATGCACCGGTGTTTGCTTACTATCTGGAAGTGTTTGCGAACCGTTGCACCATAGAAGCGGGAGACTACCGTGCGGAGATATATGACGAGGTTTTGCCTCCTAATGTGAGAAAATTATTTACAAGTCAGCCCGACATGATAGAGCAGGTCTATGCGCAAACACCTTTCTCGCGCACTATAGGGTACGAAATACAAGACGGAAAAGCCATACCTGTATTTGACAAGCAGCCTAATACCCATAGAAAACAAGTACAAGAGTACATTGATAGTATCAGGCTGTTTGCAGATTGTTTCCGTGTTACAGGGTTGACGAATTATGCGGATAAGGTAATGGAACTGTCTCTCTCGGCACTATTAGACATTTATCGCAATCCTCCCTATGCGATATTGCAATACCTATCGCAGGTATCTATATCGGAAACCGACATAGATAAGCAGTTCTATATTCGTACTTACTCCGTTCGGGATTGGTTACGAGTGTTCTTTTGCCACAAGGCTTTATGTCGCACAATGTGGTTTGAAGGGGATGTGAGATATAATATGCCTGCTATCTCTACAGGCTATATCCGTTTTTACTATAAATATCGTACATTGGTACGCTCTCTGCGCAGTCTTATTCGTTAAGTTAATCTATGTCTGTCCTTAAGAAAATATATC
>CAVEFV010000083.1:0-8469 GCA_963615025.1 Firmicutes bacterium CAG:95
TCCTATATTCGTCCTATATTCATCTTATATTCATCCTATATTAAACCTTTGAAATAGGTAGGATTGATGGGGCTTTGCGGAATAGAAGACTATTCTAATGAGGAATTAGGAGTGAGGAATCAGGGATTAACAGAGTTGCGGAACTCTTAATAGAAATTAGGTGATTGAGTTTAGGGTGATATGGGGAGTGTAGGGAACGGGACGGAAACGGGAAGAGTTGGGAAGCGGGGGTGTATGGGGAGGGGGAGGAAGTTTACAGGACGGAGTTGGCGATTTTGCCTATATTGCCTATGCCGACCTTTGTTTTGGTGTTCTCTCCCCGCAGGGTCGGGAGATAGATGTCGCTGATATATGAGAAGTCAGGTTCTTCCAAAAGGATGGACTTGCATTTCTCGATAGCCTTTTCTTTGTTGCCTATTTTCTCGTAGCACTGTGCGATACACAACTGCAATGCTCGGTAGTTCCAGTTATAGGTGGTCAGGTGCAGTTCGTTGAAGCGTCGTTCCGCCAATAGAAAATAGCGCAATGCCCGTTCTTTGCTTCCGCCGAAAGCCTTTGGACAGTACATATCGATATTGGCTTTGAGAGTCAGTGCGGCAGGGTGGAGGGAGTCGATACGCATGGCTTCGTTGGCATAGACCATAGCCTGGTTTGCGTACATGAGTTTGCGGAAGGTGGCGAAAGACATCTCGTAGGCAGCGACAGACGATTGATAGCACGCCAACTGCGCAGCATCGATGGTGAGATGGGTATCGGAGAGGTGTTGTTTGAACAAGTCCAAATGGTACTGTGCCGATTCACTTTCCTCGCTTACGGCAAACGCCACATAGCCATATTGGTAGTTGAGCAAACGCAATTTCTCCGCATTGGATGCGTTATCCCAATCGGTAGCCTCAATATACTCTTTCCAGAGGCTGACATCGCTTGTAAGGTAGGCTTTGTAGAGTATCTCGTCGGTGTATTGCGCCAGAACCCGTACGGGAAGCCAGACGCAAAGCGAGAGCAAGATGATCAGTGCTATATCTTTAGATAGATTCATTTCAAGCGGTGAGAGAGCAAAACCTATGCCAAAGGGGAAAAGAAAGTCAAAAAGAGAACAAGCGTTTGTTTTTCCATAAAAATTGCACTATCTTTGCATATTGAAAATGAACCAAAATATAGAAACTATGTATTCCGATCCAAAAGACTGCCTGTATTGCACGCAGAACAAGACATTGCAAGACCTTATGTTGCCTATTGCAGAATTGAGCGTATCTAAAGTATTTTTATTCAGAGAACAATCGTACAAAGGAAGGTGCTTGGTTGCCTATAACAGGCACATCAATGATTTGAACGAACTAAGCGATGCGGAGCGCAATGCTTTTATGGCTGATGTGGTAAGGGTTACCCGTGCGATGCAGAAAGTGTTTGCGCCGGAGAAGATAAACTATGGCGCCTACGCTGACAAGTTGTCGCATCTGCACTTCCATTTGGTACCGAAGTATGTGGACGGGTTGGATTACGGAGGTACTTTCCAGATGAACCCGCAGAAAGTGTATCTTACAGAGGAAGAATATAACAAGATGATTGAGGCTATTCGCGGAAACCTATGATTCGGAATATCATTTTCGACATAGGTGGTGTGCTGATAGACTTGGAGCCTCAGCGGACCTTGTCGGCATTGCGAGGATTGTCGGTTCTGCCCATAGAGGAACTGTCGGACAGGTCGTTGCTTGGTGGCGGTCAGAACGAATTGGTGGACAAGTATATGACAGGGGACATTGCAGATGAGGCGTTCTTTGAGGCACTCGTGGGGCGTGCAAAGGAGGGCGTTACCACAGAGGACTTGAGGCGTGCGTGGAACAGTATGATGATTGATTTGCCTGCGAGGAGGGTTGAGAGAATCAAAGCGTTACACGGAGAAGGGGTGCGGATTGCATTGTTGTCGAACATCAACGACGAGCATCTGCGTGTGACGAAGGAAATGTTTGCGAAGGCAGATTTTCTGTTGGGGAGAGATTATGATTATGCATTCTATTCGAATGAGTTACATTTGGCAAAGCCGGATGACAAGATATATCGTTTGGTTTTGGAGCTAACGGGTTTTGTAGCCCAAGAGACGCTATATATAGATGATTTGGCGCAGAATGTCAGTGCCGGTGAGGATGTCGGGTTGAAGGGTTTGTGTGCGTCGGGCGATGAATGGTTGGAGGCAATACGGGGGATGGAGTTTGTGAGGAAAGCATAGTGATAATCGGATGATTGACTAAAAAGGGACACACCTAAATAAGGCGTGTCCCTTTGTTATACGGGAGCCACAAGGATTATTCCTTGATAGGACTGTATTTCGGCACGAGTGCTTTCATGATTGCCCATGCGACGAGGTAGGCCACGCCACAGAAGCAGAACATCACGAAATAGCCGGCAGGTTTGCCTTCGAAGCCTAAGAAAGTGAAGGCTGAGCCTGCTTCTTCTGCATAGGTAAACAATCGACCGGCACTCTTTTGGATAATCATAGAGCCAATACCGCCTGCCATAGCACCTATACCGGTGATAGTTGCGATGGTCGATTTGGGGAACATGTCTCCTACTGTGGAGAACAGGTTCGCAGACCATGCTTGATGTCCTGCTCCTGCAAGACCAATCAAGATGGCAGGCCACCATGCGCTGAAATCACCGAGAGGTTGAGCCAAGAGGGCGCATATAGGGAAGAAAGCGAAGAGCAACATGGCTAACATACGACCGCTATAGGGTTCCATGCCTTTCTTCTCGACAAAGTACTTGGGCAGGTAGCCACCAAAGATAGAGATGACAGTGACAATGGCATAGAGCGTAAAAATAAGGGCTTGCCCCATACCACTGGATGCCTTGTAGCCGAACTGGTTTTGGAAATAGGATGGAGCCCAGAACAAGAAGAACCACCACACCCCATCAGTGAAGAACTTACCGACGATGAAGGACCATGTCTGTCGATAGCCGAAGCATTTGTACATAGGTATAGCCTTTTCGTTGGTTTCAGGAACGGCCTTTGTATCTGTTTCCTCTGAATCGTCTTGATGGATGTATGCCAATTCTTCGGCGTTAACATGTTTGCTTTTCTCGGGTTTGTCGTACATAAACTGCCAGAAGAACATCCATATAAAGCCGAGCGCACCGATGATGATGAATGCCATCTCCCAGCCAAGATGTTTTGCCAAAGGTGGAATACAGAGAGGTGCTGCCAATGCGCCAACTGATGCGCCAGCGTTGAAGAGAGATGTGGCAAAAGCACGGTCTTTCTTAGGGAAATACTCTGCTGTAACCTTAATGGCAGCAGGGAAGTTGCCTGCTTCGCCGAGCGCCAAGATACCTCGACAGAGTAGGAACAGGTATACCGATGTAGTGGCAACGGCAAGGGCGACATTAGAGCCTGCTTCCACAGCCCGCATGGCTTCTACGCTTCCCAGTCCTTGGATGTGAGCCGTAGCCCATCCGCAGGCAGCGTGCATACATGCACCAGCCGACCATACACCGATGGCAATCATGTAACCTTTCTTGGTGCCCATCCAATCGACGAACTTACCGGCGAAAAGGCACGCAATGGCATAGAATATAGAGAAAAGGCTTGTTATTGTTCCATAGTGATCGTCTGTCCAGTGGAACTCAGGCTTGATGAACTCTTCGTAGGTTAGTGAAAGTACTTGGCGGTCAAGGTAATTGACGGTAGTTGCTACGAAGAGCAATGAGCATAACCACCAGCGCCAATTGGTCATGAGTTTTGTTTGTGTTGACATTAGATATAATTTTTATTGTTTACAGATAAATGGCTGCTTCTCCCTAATATGAATCGGACAAGGAAAAGCAGTCATTGGTAGAAGTATTAACGAGCCGCCTTGATGATATCGAGGCACTCTTTGCACTTATTGGTAATGTACGCCCAGTCGGCAGCGGCAATAACCTCTTTGGGGAACAGTTTCGAGCCCATGCCTACACAGTAGACACCTGCTTTGAACCATTTCTCGAGGTTCTCCTTCTCAGGAGCAACACCGCCCGTAACCATGATTTTAGACCAAGGCATCGGAGCCTTAAGTCCCTTAACCATATTCGGACCATAGACATCGCCGGGGAACAATTTAGTCAGGTCGCAACCCAGTTCTTGTGCCTTACCAATCTCCGAAACCGTACCACAACCGGGGCAGTAAGGAACTAAACGGCGATTGCAGACAGGAGCAATCTCAGGATTGAACAGAGGCCCTACTACGAAGCAGGCACCCAACTGAATATAGAGCGCAGCCGTAGGAGCATCTACCACTGAGCCGACACCAAGTGCCAACTCCGGGCACTCTTTGGCTGCCCACTTAACCAATTCTCCGAATATCTCGTGTGCGAAATCACCACGGTTGGTGAACTCAAACGCACGAACACCTCCCTCATAGCATGCCTTAACGACATTCTTGCAGAGATCGAGGTCTTTGTTATAGAAGACGGGAACCATACCCGTCTCATTGATTTTAGCCAATACGGCTAACTTATCAAACTTTGCCATGTTTACCAATTTTGAACAATTATCTTTGTACGCGACCGTTGGCGTTACCACCGGCGAGGGCTTCTACCTCCTCTACCGATACAAGGTTGAAGTCACCATTGATAGTGTGCTTCAGTGCACTGGCTGCTACGGCAAACTCCAGGGCTTCGCCTTGGGTCTTCTTAGTCAGCAAGCCATGGATAAGACCACCCGAGAACGAGTCACCACCGCCTACACGGTCGATGATAGGATTAATCTCGTAACGCTTCGACTGATAGAACTCCTTACCATCGTAGATAAGTGCTTTCCAGCCGTTGAATGTAGCGGAATAACTCTCACGCAAGGTAGATACGACATACTTGAAGCCAAACTCCTTAGCCATCTGCTTGAAGATACCTTCGTAGCCGGCTGCATCCGTCTGACCACCCTCTACATCTGCATCCGGTTTGAAGCCCAAGCAGAGTTGTGCATCTTCCTCATTACCGATGCAGACATCTACATACTTCATCAACGGACGCATAACAGAGATAGCCTTCTCGCTCGACCACAGTTTCTTGCGGAAGTTGAGGTCTACCGATACCGTAACTCCATGACGCTTAGCAGCCTCACAAGCAAGACGAGTCAGTTCGGCTGCCTTATCAGAGATAGCAGGTGTGATACCACTCCAGTGGAACCACTGTGCACCCTCCATAATAGCATCGAAGTCGAAATCCGACGGGTCTGCTTCGGCAATAGAAGAATGTGCACGGTCGTAGATAACCTTAGAGGGGCGCATAGAAGCACCGGTCTCTGCATAGTACAGACCGACACGATCGCCACCACGAGCCACAAAGTCGGTGTTCACACCGTAACGGCGAAGCGCATTAACGGCAATCTGACCGATTTCGTGCTTAGGCAGTTTGCTTACGAAATAGGCATCGTGCCCAAAGTTAGCGCACGAGATAGCCACATTAGCCTCTCCACCACCGGGAATGATGCGGAAAGACTCTGCTTGAATGAAACGGTCGTTGCCGTTCGGAGAAAGGCGAAGCATAATCTCGCCCAAAGTAACAATTTTAGCCATTGTGTTGTAGTTAGTAGTGAAGAAGCAGAGCCTGCACACAGGTGCCGACTCTACTTCCTTGTATAGTTAAAAATTGAAATAGTTCTTTGCGTTGTTGTAGCAGATGTCCTCTACCATCTGTTGGAGGCGAGCCTTCTCGTAACCGGTATACGGGATAAGACCGTTCTCTACATCGTTGCCCAAGATATTGCAGAGCGTACGACGGAAATACTCATGGCGAGGATAACTCAAGAACGAACGGCTATCGGTCAACATACCGACAAAGCGACTCAACAGACCAAGGTTAGAGAGAGCCATCATCTGCTTCTCCATACCGTCTTTCTGATCGAGGAACCACCAGCCCGAACCGAACTGAATCTTGCCTGCAACAGAGCCATCTTGGAAGTTACCCAACATAGTGGCAATCACTTCGTTAGCGCAGGGATTGAGGTTATAGAGAATCGTCTTTGCCAACTTACCCTCCATATTCATCTCGTCAAGGAAGTGAGCCATTGCTTTGGCTGTAGTGAACTCACCGATAGAGTCGAAGCCCGTATCTGCACCAAGCAGGTTGAACATCTTGGTGTTATTATTACGGATAGCACCGTAGTGGTACTGCTGTGTCCAACCGGCGTTGTAGTCCATCTCTGCCTGCATGTGCAGGAAAGCGTGTTTGTATTGGCGAATCTCGATAGAGGTGAGGGCTTTGCCTGCAAGTGCTTTATCAAGAATAGCGTTCAACTCGGCAACCGTATATGCTTCATCGTAGAACTCCTCGATACCATGGTCGGACAGACGACAACCCATAGACTGGAAGAAGTCATGACGCTTCTGCAAAGCATCTGTCAGGTCGGCAAAGGTATGAATAGCCACACCGCTTACCTCTGAGAGTTTCTCAATATAGGCTTTCCATGTAGCCGCCTCGATATTCATGGCAGCATCGGGACGCCATGCAGGGAGCATACGGGTCTTGCAAGTCGGGTCTGCAGCCACTACCTTATGCCACTCAAGGCTATCTGCAGGATCGTCAGTCGTGCAGACAATCTCTACATGGTAGTGCTCCATCATGCCACGCGGACAGAACTTCGGGTCGGTAGCAATCTGGTGGTTGCACTCATCGTATATCTCCTTTGCGGTCTCGGGACTGAGCAGTTTGTCGATACCGAAAGCGGTCTTCAACTCAAGGTGCGTCCAATGATAGAGCGGATTACGGAAAGTGTACGGCACAGTGGCAGCCCACTTCTCGAACTTCTCCCAGTCTGTGGTGTCCTTACCGGTGCAGAAACGCTCATCTACACCATTAGAACGCATAGCACGCCACTTGTAGTGGTCGCCCATCAACCATATTTGTGCAATCGACTCGAAGCGTTTGTTCTCGGCAACCATCTGCGGAATGAGGTGGCAGTGGTAGTCGATAATCGGCATCTTCTCGGCATGCTCATGATAGAGTTCCTTTGCTGTTTCGGTCTGCAGCAGGAAGTCCTTGTCCATAAATTGTTTCATATAAATCTATTTTTTAATCGTTTATTTTATAACGGCTTCGGCAGAACGCCAACTATAGGCGCACCCCTTTCTACATTGCAAAAATAATGACTTTTATTGGGACACAAGTAGAAAAATTGACGCTTTGTGTAGAAAAGTACCCTCCACCTACCCACGAACGAGTTGGCATATTTTTTGTTAAGAGATAGAAAAATAATATAAAAACAATACTTCTATGGACAACCGCTTAAACAACTCCGATTACCAAGAGGACAATGTACCCGTATCAACTCTTGTCTCCGACCCCTCTGTCGTATCCTCGCTAATGCGCAAAGTCTATTGGTGGATGACGCTCGCCCTTGTCATCACAGGTGCCACATCCTTGCTCGTCAGCAAAAACGAGCAGTTCCTGTACACCCTATTCTCCAGTTCCGCTCTACTCATTGGCTTGTGTATCACAGAGCTGCTCATGGTCATTGTATTGAGCGCACTGATCAACAAGATGTCTTTCACCGTAGCCACCGTAATGTTCATCTTATATAGTGCACTCAACGGAGTAACCCTCACCCCTATCTTCCTACTCTACACACAAGAGAGTATCGCAAGCACATTCTTCATCACTGCCGGAACATTCACTGCCATGGCACTCATTGGTTCTTTCACGAAGCGCGACTTAAGCAGTTTAGGCCGATTCCTGCTCATGGCACTCATTGGGCTAATCATTGCCTCCCTCGTCAATATCTTTGTGGCAAGTTCTCCTCTCTACTGGGGCATCACCATCGTCGGCGTATTGCTGTTCGCAGGACTCACCGCCTACGACGCACAGCATATCAAGAAAATGCTACAATTCTATGGCGACGAGGTGAACGAGAACACGCAGAAGATTGCGCTCTTGGGTTCACTCTCTTTATACCTCGACTTTATCAATATGTTCCTATATCTCTTGCGGATATTTGGGAATAGGAAATAAAGAACCTTCGTTCGACACAGCCTTGTCATACCGCCTGCGCAAAAAAATGCCTTTTCTCTTGTACGAATAAAAAAGATGTTGTACTTTTGCGAGCGTTTTTATGCAACCCTTGTGTTGTAGTCATATATTCAGCCTCGTCTGTTGGAAGGAAGGATGGGTGAGTGGCTGAAACCAACAGTTTGCTAAACTGTCGTACGGGTAACCGTACCGGGGGTTCGAATCCCCCTCCTTCCGCCAAAGGTGTTGTGAAGATTCTTCATAACACCTTTTTATTATTCCCCACCTTATATAAAACAGCAAAGAATACCCGCTCCCTACCCTTCCTTCCAAACTCCACTCCGCCAAGCCCGATAAACACTACCCATTTCGAAGGTTTTATATAGGATGAATATAGGACAAATATAGGAAGAATATAGGAAGAACCTATAAATCATATAGGAAATTGCTCTCTATGCATATTAATTGTTAATTGTTAATTGTTAATTTATGTAT
>CAVEFV010000084.1:0-8451 GCA_963615025.1 Firmicutes bacterium CAG:95
TTTCGCCAAAACTTTCAACTGCAAAGATACGAATGATTCTTGAATTGAGCAAATTTGGTGTTAGAATTTGTGGAAATTCTTTCGCTCTTGTATCCAATGCCTCTTTTGTAGAGAAACTGAATTTATTATTGAGCAGTATACGAAATCGAAAAAGTACACTTTCTGTAAACTGTTTTGCAATCAACATTTCCATATCTGCGAAAAAAGTTGTACCTTTGACCGATTTTTTATACTCCGCGCTATCGGAATAGAACGAACAAATAGCACTAGTACAATGAACAAACAGCAACTCGCCGCGCGTATATGGGCATCGGCAAACAAAATGCGGTCGAAGATAGAGGCAAACGAGTACAAGGACTATATCCTCGGCTTTATCTTCTATAAGTTCCTTTCCGACAAGGAAGTTACTTTCCTCAAAGGCAAGGGCATTACCGAAGCAAAACTCGCCACAGTTACAGAAAACAACCCCAACCATGTCCGTTATATTCAGGACAACCTCGGTTATTTCATTTCCTACGAGAACCTTTTCTCCACTTGGCTTTCGCTCGACAATCGGTTCACGGTTGCCAATGTGCGCGATGCCCTTTCGGCATTCAACCGCCTCATCCATCCGAACCATAAGAAACTCTTCGACAAGATTTTCGATACTTTGCAAACGGGTCTGTCCAAGTTAGGTGCATCCACTGCCGAGCAGAACCAAGCCGTGCGCGACCTTGTGGCACTCATCAAGGACATCCCCACCGATGGTCGTCAAGACTACGATGTTCTGGGCTTTGTCTATGAGTACCTTATCTCTAACTTTGCTGCCAATGCGGGCAAGAAAGCAGGCGAGTTCTATACCCCACACGAGGTGTCGGTCATGATGTCAGACATCATCGCCGAACACTTGAAGCACAACGACGAGATACGCATCTACGACCCTACCAGCGGTAGCGGATCGCTGCTCATCAATATCGGTAAGTCGGTGGCACGCCATATTGCCAACAAGGACAACATCAAGTACTATGCACAGGAACTCAAGCAGAATACCTACAACCTCACCCGTATGAACCTCATCATGCGGGGTATCAATCCGAGCAATATCGAGGCACGCAATGGCGACACGCTCAAGGACGACTGGCCGTATTTCGATGACAGCGACCCGCATGGCACTTACGACCCGCTCTATGTCGATGCCGTCGTCAGCAATCCGCCATATTCGCAGGAGTGGGATCCCACCGACCAAGAGAACGACCCCCGCTATGCCGATTTTGGTCTTGCGCCCAAGGGCGTTGCCGACTATGCGTTCCTGTTGCACGACCTCTACCATGTCAAGCCGGAGGGAATTATGACCATTGTCCTGCCCCACGGCGTGCTCTATCGTACCGGCTCGGAGGCGGAGATACGCACCCATCTCGTGGAGCAGAACCATATCGATGCTATCATCGGCTTGCCCGAGAAGGTGTTCTTCGGTACGGGTATCTCCACTATCGTTATGGTGCTGAAGCGTGCCAAGACCCGCCCGGATACCAATATCCTGTTCGTGGATGCGTCACGGGGCTATGAGAAGCAGGGCAAGAACAACCGCCTGCGCGAATGCGACATCCGCAAAATAGTCGATGTCGTTACCCACCGCACCGAACTGCCCAACTACTCCCGTCTGGTGAGCCGTGAGACCATTCGACAGAATGAGTATAATCTCAATATCTCCCGCTATGTCGATAGCAGCGACCGTGCCGAGCAGTACGACATCTATGCCACCATGTTCGGCGGCATTCCTCTCTGCGAGATAGATGCACTTGGTAAGTTTTGGGAGGTCTTTCCATCGCTTCGGGAGGAGTTATTCGTTTTCAATGCGCAAGGGTATGCACGCCTCAATACCACCTCTCTGCATGATTTTATCCTTACCAATCAGGATGTACAAGACTTCTGCAACGACTATGAGGGAGCCTTTGCCGACTATGCGGACTATCTCGACCAACATCTCGTGCAGCCGATGACCACACTCAATATCCAACAGACCCAAGAGACGCTCATCGAAGACCTTTTCCAACGCATTGCGCCGTTCACCACGCTTGCCGACCCATACCAAGCCTTCCAGTTTTTCTCCAACGATTGGAAACAGATACAGACCGACCTCGAGATTATCCAAACCGAAGGCACACAGGCTTTCCGTGAGATAGAGATCGACGAGGGGACGCACGAGGAGAACGGCAAACTGCTGCCCTTCTCGCTGGTACAGGAGGAGATGTTACCGACTCTTGTGGATGACATCCGCTGCAAGGAACAACGCCTCGCCGCTATTGCCGAGCGTTATACCGAACTGCTGGAGTCGTTCACTCCGGAGGAACTCGACAAACCCATCACCAACGACGACAATACCAAATTTGTCGCTGCCGAGGTGAAGAAAGAGGTCAAACGCATTCTCGACACGGTCGTTACCGACGACATACTGCTCCTGCGTACTTTCCCGAGCAAGAAGAAAGAGAAAGAGAATTTCGTACGGGAACACCCGCTACTGCCATGGAATAAGGTCGAAACGGATAAGAACGGTGGGTATGGGAAAACACAGATCAACCATCTGTTGGCTATCCTACAGGATGAGTATGTGTTTGCCGCTGATACCTACGCAGCCAAGATAAAAGAGGTCAATGCGCTGCTTAACGAGGAGAAACGGCTCAGCGACGAAATCAAAGACTTGCGGGCAGCACTGCTCGAGCGCACACGCGAGTGTATCACCACCGTCAGCACCGACGATGCTACCCACCTGCTCAGCCGCAAATGGACGGCACCGCTTACCGTCTCACTCCTGCGTATGCCCGACGAGGTGATTCAAGACCTTACCGACCGTGTGCAGCACCTCGCCGACAAGTATGCTACCACCTATCAGGACATTGCGCAGCGTATCTCCTCGGCAGAGAGCCGACTCTACGACCTTATCGGCGAACTGCAAGCCGACCCCGCCGACACACTCGGACTCGACCAATTCCGTCAAACCCTCAAACACTAACTCTCTATGGCAAACAAACCAGACATACGATTTAGAGAATTTAACGAGGAATGGGAGAAAACGCAATTAAAGAATGAAGTTGATTATTCTTCTACAGGCGTTCGCATATGCGATGTTATTCCCGATGGTAAATATGACCTATATGACGCCAACGATGTTGTAGGAAAAGTAAATACTTATGCATGCGATAATGCGTATGTTTCCATTATTAAGGATGGTTCAGGAGTGGGGCGGTGTCGATTATTACCAAAAGAATCTAATGTGTTAGGAACAATGGGGGTAATTACTTCCAAAGGCGACAATAATATAGATTTCATTTATAATCATTTACGCTCGAAAGATTTCAAACAGCATATAATTTCTGGTGCTATACCGCATGTTTACTTTAGTAATTATGGGGAAGATACCCTATTCATTCCCTCTCTCCCTGAGCAGCAGAAGATAGGCGAGTTCTTTAAGACACTGGACGAACTCATCGCAGCCAAGCAGGACGAACTGACGAAACTGCAGCAACTGAAAGCCGCCCTTCTCGAACAGATGTTCCCCTGCGAAGAGGGTAGTAAAACAACCGACGGGGGGGGTACTTCGCAAGTAATCGACACACTCAATCTGCTCCACGCGCTCAACCCCACTGCCTCAAACCCCACGACCCCAAGCCTCACTGCTCAAAGCCTCACCATTTCCCATACCCCCAACACCCCACGCATACGATTCAAAGGCTTTACCGACGAATGGGAAAAGAAAACGATAGACGAATTATTCATACTGCGCAATGGCTATACACCATCGAAAGCGAATCCGGAATACTGGACGAATGGGACAATCCCTTGGTTTAGAATGGACGATATAAGAGAACAAGGACATATTTTGAAAGACGCATCGCAACATATTACGCCACAAGCCGTCAAGGGCTCTGGACTATTTCCTGCTGGATGTATCATTATGTCCACCACGGCAACAATAGGAGAGCACGCTCTCCTAATTGCTGATTCGCTTGCGAATCAGCGATTTACGGTTTTTCAAACCGTAAATCGCTGGAAAACAATAGATATGATGTTCTTCTATCACTACTGCTTCATTCTAGGGGAATGGTGTAGACGCAATGTAAATGTTGGTGGTCTTAACGCAGTCAATATTTCCGATTTGCGACAGCATAAGATTCCATTCCCCTCTATGGCTGAACAGAAACTGATTGCAGGGGTTATGACAGCGCAAGAAGAAAAGATAAAAGCCGCCAAACAACAGATACAAAAACTCCAAACCATCAAGCAAGCCATGCTGCAAAAGATGTTTGTTGCCTAATACCCACTAACCAATCTTTGGGAACGACAGAAACAACCCAAACCTCGCAAACCAACCAACACAATACGCTATGTTCAACAACGAGCAACTATTCGAAGACGCACTCTGCGAAATGCTATCGCAGAAAGGCTGGGAACGCCAAACCATCAACCACCCCACAGAGCATGACCTCCTGCGCAATTGGGCGGATATCCTGTTCCAGAACAACAACTGCATCGACCGGCTCAACGACTGCCCCCTCACCGACGGCGAGATGCAGCAACTGCTCGAGCATATACAAGAACTGCGCACGCCCCAACAGTTGAACGGCTTTATCAACGGCAAGACGACAAGTATCCGACGCGACAATCCCGACGATACTCTCCACTACGGCAAGGAGATAGCACTCAAGATTTTCGATCCCCACGAGATAGCCGCAGGGCAGAGCCGCTACCAGATAGTGCGGCAACCGCATTTTGCTGCTCCCTCGCATATATTCCCCCAACGCCGTGGCGATATTCTGCTCCTTATCAACGGCATGCCCGTCATACATATCGAACTCAAGAAATCGGGTATTCCCGTTTCCCAAGCCACCAACCAGATAGAGAAATACAGCCGTGAGGGCATATTCCGTGGCTTGTTCCGACTCATACAGGTCTTTGTTGCCATGACCCCCGAGGAGACACTCTATTTCGCCAACCCGGGCGAGGACGGGCGATTCAACAAAGATTTCTTTTTCCATTGGGCGGATTTCAACAACCAGCCCATGAACGACTGGCAGGATATCGTCACACACCTGCTTTCTATCCCTATGGCGCACCAACTCATCGGCTACTACACCATTGCCGACCGTGCTGACGGTATTCTGAAGGTGCTGCGTTCCTACCAGTACAACGCTGTGCGCTGCATCTGCGACAAGGTGGCCATGCACCGCGATTGGCACGATACCGACCACCAACTCGGTGGCTACATCTGGCATACAACAGGCTCGGGAAAGACGATGTCCAGTTTCAAAGCCGCACAACTCATAGCCGACAGTGGCAACGCCAAAAAGGTGGTCTTTGTCATCGACCGTATCGAACTCGGCACACAGTCGGCAGGCGAATACCGCAACTTCTCCGAATTGGATGACGATATTCAGGAGACCGAAGATACACAGGCACTCATCACCAAACTCCTATCCGATGAGACCAAAGACAAACTCATCGTATCCAGTATTCAAAAACTCGGTATCATTGCCGAAGGAGGCGAGAAGATACGTCCCATTGACATTGAGAAGATCAACCGCAAGAGCATCGTCTTCATCGTCGATGAGTGCCATCGCTCCACTTTCGGTGATACTTTCCAAGCCATCAAACGCACATTCCCGACTGCATTGTTCTTTGGCTTCACGGGTACGCCTATCCTGCACGCCAAAACAGCCAACAACGCCACCACCGACGATATTTTCGGCGACGAACTCCACCGCTACAGTATCGCCGACGGCATACGCGACAAGAATGTACTCGGCTTCGACCCTTGCAAAGTGCTGACTTATCGCGACCGAGACATCCGTGAGCAGGTCGCCCGTCAGGAGTTGGGTATCGGTGATGCCGATCTCCAAACTATCTACGAAGACGATACCGAGCAGGGCGATACCCGTCGGCAACTGCTCAATTGCTACCTCAATACCATGCCTATGGCAGGTGTGCGAAACAGCGACGGCAGCCTCACGGAGGGGATCGAAGACCATATTCCCTCCTCGCAGTACCGCACCGACGAACATTGTATGGCAGTGGTAGAGGACATCACGGAAACCCTTCGGCAAAAGTGCCAAGGCGGCAAGTTCCATGCAATCTTCACCACCACCAGCATACCGCAAGCCTTACGCTACTATCGTCTCTTCAAGCAGCAAGCACCGCAACTGAAAGTTACGGCTCTGTTCGACCCATCGCTCGACAACGACAACCCCGACAAAGTGCTCTACAAAGAGGACGGACTCGCAGAGATAATAGAGGATTACAACGCACGCTATCACCAGTCGTTCACTATACCTACATACCCGAAATTCAAAAAAGACCTCTCAAATCGACTTGCCCACAAGAAGCCCTATATCAATCTCAAACCCGACCAATGTATCGACCTGCTCATCGTAGTAAGCCAGATGTTGACCGGCTTCGACAGCAAGTGGATAAACACCCTCTATGTCGATAAGATGCTGGAGTCGTCCGACTTGATACAGGCATTCAGCCGCACCAACCGCCTATTTGGCTTTGAGAAGCCTTTTGGCACGATCAAGTATTACCAACGCCCCCATACTATGGAGCGTAATATCAGGGAAGCCATCGACGAGTATTCAGGCAATCGTCCGTTCGGCTTGTTTGTCAGCAAACTCGATGTCAATATCCGAGAGATGAACCTCACCTTTGAGAAGATGCGTCTGCTCTTCGAAAAGGAGGAGATACCCAATTTCTCCCGCTTGCCGGAAGCGGTTGCAGTAAGGGGACAATTCGCCAAACTTTTCCGTGAATACAACCGCTCGCTCGAGTCCGCTAAGGTGCAGGGCTTCTATTGGGGGAAGACCGATTATGTCACCCCGGAGGGCGTGGAGATAAGTCTCTCGCACAACGAACTGCAATACAACACCCTTCTTCAGCGTTATAAAGAGTTGTTCGGAGGCAACGGAGGGGGCGGCACACAGGGCGACGACCTGCCCTACGAGATTGACTCCCACCTCACGGAGATAGACACGGGCAAGATAGACAACGACTACATGAACCACAATTTCGAGCGGTATCTGCGTGCGCTTGAGCAACCCAATGTGTCGCCCGAAGAACTCAAGTCCCTGCTCGACGACCTTTCTTCCTCCTTTGCTTCGCTGCCGCAAGAGCAGCAGGAGTTTGCCGAGATATTCCTGCACGATGTGCAGAGCGGTAATATCACGCTCGTGAGTGGAAAGACTTGTCGCGATTATATCACAGACTATATGACCACCGTCAGAGAGCAGCGTATCAATCATTTTGCCGAGGCATTCGGTCTCGATCGTGATTTGTTGCACGACATGATGGCACGCCATATCACCGAGCAGAACATCGACGAGTTCGGCAGGTTGACCAAACTGCAAGACACGATAGACAACGACAAGGCGCACGATTATTTTCTGTCGAAGACGGGCAAAGACCTCGATTGTTTCGAGGTCAATGTCGAAGCAGGCAGCCTACTGCGCCGCTTCATCCTCCGCAACGGCTTCGACATTTAATGCCGCACACAGTTTTTCGAGCGCATTGTACATCCTTGACCTAAATAGATTGTAGTTTTTTACACAATATGCCCTATACCATCATTCTTCTTTTTCTATTTGCGCTCTGCATCCTATTCTTATGGAGAGGAGTGCCTTATGCAGAGCGGCGTGGGGCTCGGGCTGAGAAGAAAGTGGCGCGAATGTTGCAAAGGTTGCCTTCCGATGAGTATATTGTACTCAACGACCTTATGCTCCCTACCCACTACGGCACTACGCAAATAGACCATACGGTGCTTTCCACTTACGGTGTATATGTTATCGAAACGAAGAACTACAGCGGCAGGATAACCGGCAACGAGAAATCCGAGCAATGGGAGCAGAATATCTACGGTTATCGCTACAAAACTGGGAATGCGCTCCGCCAGAATAAGGCACACATTGCGGCGGTTCGTTATCACGGACACATTGGAAAGCAAGTCCCCGTGTACAATATCGTCGTTTTTTCCCATACGGCTGATATTACGATATACCACGAAGAGGGGGAGGTCATTTATCTCAATGAATTGCTGCAAACCATACATCACTTGCATGCGTCCGAACCTATGCTGACAATGGAGAAAATATCCTATATAGCCGATTGCCTGCGTCAACAAAACATCGCCGACAAAGAGCAACGCAAACATCACAACCAAGCCGTCCGTGCCAATAAGTACGAGCGACAAGATAAGATAGAACATGGCATTTGCCCTCGTTGTGGCGGGCAGTTAGTCCGGCGAAACGGCAAATACAGCGAGTTCTATGGTTGTTCCAACTATCCCAAATGTGATTTCACGGTCAAATCCCTTCGCACGGATTACGACGACCTCAACGCTTGTCATTATTAAGAATTTATTCGCAATACCCTCCCTATGCCCCACCTAACCGACCTCACCCAATCCGCCGAAGCCGCCGAACTCGCCCT
>CAVEFV010000085.1:0-75 GCA_963615025.1 Firmicutes bacterium CAG:95
TCAACTACCTTCGGCCTTGGGTCGGTGCGTCAAAAATCGAGCGAGTACTGCGAAACGCGGAGGTACTGTCTGAGC
>CAVEFV010000085.1:274-8402 GCA_963615025.1 Firmicutes bacterium CAG:95
TCATCTATGCATGTTAATTGTTAACTGTTAATTGTTAATTGCTCGCTTTATGCCCGCTGTAGAGCCATAGCGTGCTATGGCTCTCAACTCCACTTCAAAGAACAAACAACATGTTCCCCTCCCACCTCCATAACCCCCACTAACAACTAACCATCAACGGCGCAGCCATCATCAACTCTCCTTCAACAAACTAAACTACTCCTAAACTCATAAACCAACACAAAAAAAGAGGTTGCCTAAACGCAATTAGGCAACCTCTTTCTCCCATCTAAAAAACTCTACTTAACTACATTTCCCAATGCATTATATAACACACCATCTTTCTCTATCACAAGTTGCCCGTTAACAATGCGCTTCACTACCTTTACTTCAACACTTGCTGCATCCACTCCGGTCGGAGAAGTTTTAGGCACCAATTTGATCTTCGTGAAACCACCGTCACCATTATTTCCGTCGCTCTCTATTGCCAACAGATTAACACTTGTACTGTTCAATGCAATACTGATAGTTTTATTTGTCTTCGCCGTTTTATTAACACTCGTATTCTCTACATTGTTCACATATATCTTTACATTACGCTCTTCTCCGGAGCCTGAAGTTAGCATCACTGAATCAGCGGCAGGCAAAGCCATATAAATACGACTACGACCTTCAGATACTCGACGATTACTACTCTCTTCTATCCCCTTCGAGAATTTCCAACCCTTACCACTATCCCAGCCATAAGGAGAGAATATATAATTCTCTGTGCCGTTAAATGTAACCTCTATATTGTCTTCTAATTCTGCCACAGGCAGTTCTACGGCTGTAATAGTATAATCCAACGATGAACCATCCTCGCCCGTCACAGTAATCTTGTCCTCACCTTGTACATAAGTAGCACCATCATTCACTTTTATACTGCTGATAGTAGGAACTGCAGTACCTGCTATATATGGGAACCTCAGTGTACGCTCACTCGCTACTGCTGCGCCCTTTGCACCGTTACTGAACACTACTTCGCTCAATATCTTTGGAGCCTCAGCCATAGTAAAGTCAACCTTATATGTTTTCGTGGTAACACCATCCTGAGCCGTCACAACTACATTGGCAGTACCTGGCAATGCAGTAATATTAGTAATGACAATCGAAGCAGTCTCGTCATTCAATTCTGCTGTAACCTTAGGCATTGTAGGATTTTTAGTATAATCCAATTGATATGCATACTCTAACGAATCTGCCTTAAAGCCGGAAATTGCCTTTTCATCTATCATCAAGGATTTAAGAGTAGCGTCACTGCTTGCTGCCGACGCAATACTGAAGTTTACAGTATAAGTCTTGGTGGTCGTGTTGTCTTCTGCAGTTACAACAATGCTCGTCGAACCGGGAAGCGTACTCGCAGGTGTTACCGCTACTTTGGCTTTAGGCGATGTAGTAGTTGCAACAACGGTAGGAACAACAGTCGTTCCAAACGGCAACTCTACATTATATGTCAATGTCTCTGCCGAAAAGTCCGCAATTGCCTCGCCATCTACAGTGATCCCTGAAAGAGTCGCAATGTTTGTAGCAAAAGGGGTCGTTGTAATTTTGTAACGATAGATATAAACACTGATTCCCTCTCCATACTCTACATCGTTGTACTTCACCAAACGATAGATACGAACAGATTGTGTATTCGCAGGCACAGTAAACACTCTCGCTGCATTAGCAGAGTCTTTAGAAATAGATAACTGTTCTTCTCCGCTAATAATTTTATCTTTATTAAATGGGGCTTCCGAGCAATATAGCACACCGTATCGTTTCCCCGCACCAGTACTGTTAGTAGACGCAGATAACTCAAGTCCGCTAATCATCTCATTTGCACAACTGATTTCAATAAATGCAGTATCAATGTTACTATTGGCACTATTGCCTATTTTAACGCCATAAGCCTTTTCACTCGAATTATTCCACATCTGTTTCTGTTCAACCTTCCATCGAGCGTCGGGTCTGATTGTAACAGAACTCCCTTCAAAAGTGTAAGGGATTGCATAGGACCTGCTGCCATCTAAAATGTAATCAGCAGCCATAGCACCTCCCGCAAACATTGCAGCGAGAGCCAATGTAAATAGTTTAAGTTTTCTCATATTATTGTTCTTTTTTGCGACTTAGTTACCTAAGTCAAGGTTAATAAAGATTGTTATTTATGCATTAATGTCTATTATTCACGCTGCAAAAGTACGAGGACTAATTGGATAAAGTGTGCATTATTTGGCACTTAAGGGAAAAGAATTGACGGAGTACATACTCCGCCCGTAATCAACACACACCACGCTCCTGCTCTCATGCAACATCCATTGTTGCTCATTAAGAAAAATGTATTACCTTTGCCGAGTAAAACAAATGTTATGAACAGACCAAAATCGTTTATCTCCTTACGAACGCTGCTCCTGCTGCTATCCCTATGCACTCTCCCGATCAATGCTGCTGCATTGGATCGGGAAGAGCAAACCTTACTACGCAACGAACTGCGTATAGGGTGGGGCGATATGATGTACGAGACTGCAGTATATCACGCCAATCCTCTTACCTCTCACTATCGTTACACAGGGCATCTGTTTGCCGAATACCAGCGTACCCTCAACTATTGGTGTGCAGTGGGCGTACAACTCGACTACGAACAAGTATGGTGGAACACCCGTCCCAATGTCTTGTCCGAATACACCACTAAAGATTATTTCTACAACATCGCTCTATTGCCCACCCTACGATTTACCTACTTTCATCATCCCTATGTCAATCTCTATTCATCCCTCAACATAGGCTTGCTCGTCAATGCCGGCACCGAACAAGATATGAAAGGGCGTCATACTGCCTGCGCACCTGCATTCGGCATCACGGCATTAGGCGTCAAAGTAGGACACAAACATATCTTTGCTTCCATCGAAATAGGAGGCCTGAGCGCATTGGCAGGCAAAAACTATATTTACATGGTCGGTTCTCGTATATTCACTGCTTCTATAGGCTGCAATTTCTAATCAACTTATGAAACATAAATCGATATTACTCTGCTTGCTCGTCTTCATACTGACGGCATGCATACAAAATACTCCGGAGTATGTTGACTTCTCCAAATACAAAGGGCAAAACAATCAGTTTATACCCCTCCGTGAAACAATATCCGATATTCAGGAAGAGCAACCTTGGAACAACATCGAGGAATACGCAGTCATGGAAGATACCGCCAACACAATGCGCCGCACCTCCCCTCGTACCGTAACCGATGTTGCTCGCGGGTTTTTAGAAGCAATGCTCACCTACAAAGTACACCAGGTAGCAGGCACCTACCGTAGTGTCGATGTACACGGCGATTCCCTGACCGTATCAGGCAAATTCTTCTACCCTGAAAATGGCGTCATAAAAAACTTGATGATAGTATCCCACTACACCATAGGAGCCAACCACGAAGCACCCTCCGAGACATTTAGTGTAGAGGGACTATATGCCGGCATGGGCTACGGAGTATTGATGGCAGATTACATAGGCTATGGAATTACAGTCGACAGTATTCACCCCTACCTGCAAGCCGAAACCACTGCACATAATGTCATCGATATGGCTATAGCCATCCGTCCTTTCATCGCCGAACGGGGACTGAAGGTGCAGTCTGACTCCGTCATACTTTTAGGCTATTCGCAAGGTGGAGCAGCCACACTTCATGTAATGCGCGAGTTGGAGAACTCCAAAACTTTCAAAGACCTCTTTGCTATCAAAAAGGTATATGCAGGCGCAGGTCCCTATGACATCGCGCAAACCTACGACTACTGCGTCAAAATAGACAAAACGGGCATACCTTGCGCCATCCCGCTAATCATACAGGGAATGAGTTTGGGAATGGATAAACCGTTGGATATGGCATTTTTCTTCAAAGAACCACTGCTAACCAACTACCCTGACTGGATCAACTCAAAACGATACACAGTCAATCAGATGTCCAAACTCATTGGCGTAACACATCTGAGCGAGATACTGACAGCCAACGGCACCGACCGTACAAAACGGGAAACAGCACGCTTCTATGCAGAACTGTCAAGCAATAGCGTGCCGAAAGATTTTGTACCCAAAGCGCAACTGTATATGTTCCATTCCGAAGACGACGAGACAGTACCTTTCATCAACTCACAGATAATGCAGCGACAGTTCCGCGAGAAGAATAGTTCCGTCGAGTATAACTTCGGACACTATGGCAGTCACATGAAAGGAGCAATCGTATTCCTCAAGGCTGTCGCAAAAGACTTGAAAAAGTAATGCCTTCATAAAAGAATAGTGTGTCAATTAAATGAATTGGTTATGAAAAAAGAAACTACCATATTAGCCCTCCTCTTGTCTGTGCTGTTGTCTGCCTGCTCCTCCTTTACGGTCGACGAAAACACATTGATACTGAAAGTAAACCGTGTCCGCTCTACGAAAGTGTGGCTGGAAATCTACCCGCAAACAAACGAGTTCTACTATGTTTACGACTATGTAAAAGCATCGGAATACCAACAATACGGCAGCGATCGGCGCTTCATCGAACATCATTTCAAAGACCTGCAATATATCACCGACGAAATAAACTCTTTCCTTCAAGAAGAAGGCTACGAACCCACAACATTGGAAGAACTCTGCTTCTATCGGGGTACTGCTGGCTATCTCTTGGACAACCTCGAACCTGAAACCGACTATGTCGTGTTTGCCTACTGCATTAACTCCAAGAACAAACCTATCTACACCCTTCTTAAAACGCCCTTCACTACAGGCTCCAAACCTACATCCGACATCACATTCCAAATAGAAATGGCAGGTCGCGACACCGTTCGTATTACACCCTCCAACAACGACTCCTACTATTGGGATATCGTATCCAAACCTTCCGTTTACGCATACTACGAATTGCCCGCAACTGACACGACCGACTACGACTTTTTGTTAGCCGATGTCTGGTTCAATGGAGTACTCAACCTGAACTATGAGTGGGGCTTTGAGATTTCCGACACGGGTGTAGTCGAGGTGGAACTGTCTTCCTTAATCAACGGAACCCTCAACGACGGAGATACCTTCTTCGTAGGTTGTGTCGGCTTTACTACGGAGGAGACAACAGAAACGACCCGCTATAGAATTACATACCATTCTCAAGTACCTTCCACTGTAGAACCACTGCCCGGTCTTGATGATATCGACTTGGATAACGATGACGACGAAGACGACAACAACATCCGAAACATCCGGCTAAAAACCGCCGGCCGTCATCTTCGGCACAAACTGCCTGTCCTATACAGATAATCTTTGCAGCACTTGGCGGATATGTTCGCCGAGTGCTGTTTTCTTTCGGATATGCTCTTTAACCTCCATAACAAAAGCGTTGCTCTCGAACTTACCACGCACTGATTCGAAATCCGCTTTCTGCTGACTCGCATCACCATCCACACCGAAGCCTGTCTGACTGTTCAAATCAAACTCTTTGCGCGCATCTTCATAAACCATCCTGTCCAATCGTACCACCGATGCCTGCCACTGCTCAACCACTTGCAACACTTGTTCTACACTGACCTCTTCCACCTTGCAACCCCATATCTGCTCCAACTTTTCCAATGCCCAAGTCCATTCGTACGAGTAGTAGTTCGCATGCATAGCCGCAAACCGTTCCTGAATAGCCTGCAAGCCGGTCTCTCCCTGCTCAATATCTCCAAGCAACCTCTTCACTTCACTATGCGGCGCAATCAATCCCGATAAATCTACCCAATCGCCCAATCCCACCTCCGAATCGGCTTGCAACGCCCTCCGTAAGTCTTCCAAACTCCGTATGTCCCCGTTCTTCTCAATACGCGAGATAAGTGAGTTCCCAAGGAACTTGTCTATACCCATCGTATAGAGTTCTATGCCGTGCAATAGCGAAGAATTACGAATCTTGCAGTTGTTATATCCGTATATATCCGTCTTCTTTCCGCTCAGTTCTTGCAACTCGTTCAGTATCGCTCTGCCGTGCCACATCTTCTGCACCGTATAGGGCGAGAGCAGATTGTAGTTGATGAAATCTAACTGCTCCCTGTCTGTACGAAGGTCACGCTTAGGCCATTTCTGCGCATCTCGTATGGTCCCCACTGTCCGCAAGTTCGCACCCGGCACAATATAAGTCTCCGAGTTGTTCTCTATAAGATACGAAAAAGGCAACGCAGAGGTGTCCGCATGATGAGTATGACGACCCATCACCAACGAAAATGCACCCACCTTCGATGGCCACAACATATAACTGTCGGAAGTAGTCTTGGCACCTCTCTCTACCACGCCCTGATGAATAGGACCCAACTTGTATAAATGGTTCGACTGGTTACTGCCAGAGCCCGCATTCAGGAAAGAGAACATACCTGCAATCAACAAGGTCGATTTATGGTGCGTAACTGTGAATGGACCTGCGAATATGGAACAAGCCTCTCCGTGCATGCCCTGACAGTTACTGAAGAACAACGACGCCTCCGCACTGTAATGCTTGTCAAAGATACACCCTTGCCCTACAAAACACTTGTCCACAATAGTCGAGTCCAATATCTTCACGCCCGACGAAATAATGAAGTTCGTACACTTCACACCCGAACCCAATTTCACTGGCGCAATCTTGTTAGAGTTGATCGAACCGTTCTTCAGTCTCGATACACCCGCCAACAAGGCGTAATCGCCAATCCGTACATTCTTGATACTCCCGCAGTTCAATATACATACCTCCTTGCCGATATAACCCGTCTCACTCGCTTGCTCTCGGGCATATTCGTCAATCTTTTCCTCAAGAGTCCGTATCATTTCCGGTCGGTGACGATAGAGAGTCAGAATATAGGCCAACGGTGCACTCAGTTTGTCAAAGATAGGGATCTCACGCCCGCCTCCTTCGTTCATAACCGATACCCGCACCCCGTTGCCGAAACTCGTCTTCCCATCCACAAGAATAGCATTCACATTCTCAATGCAAGTCCCGTCCCCGATCACATAATTGGCAATATAATTGTGTATGTGATACAGATGCACATCGTTTCCTATCACGCAGTTGTGTATTCTTGCGTGGGCTATACCTGCGTGTATCTTCACTCCCCCCGGTAAGTCAAACTCCCGCTCAAAATGTCCCATCCTTATGCTACCCGAGAAATCCGTATGATGAATATACTTCGGACTGAAGTCCTCGCTCACAAGGATATTGTCCCACGAATCTGCAGTACACTGTTGTTCCGCCAACTGCTTCCGCTCATTTGCTGTCAATTGTCTGTATGCCATAGTCAGTCTTTTTCCTGCTGCAAAGATACATCTTTTTCCCTAATCAACAACCACCACTCACCTCCCTCTTCCTTATTGTTAATTATTACTTGTCAATTGCCCGCGTTATGCCCGCTGTAGAGATGTTTCTTCCATCGCTTATGCCCGCTGTAGAGCCATAGCGTGCTATGGCTCTCATGTTCCCTTTGTATGTTAATTGTTAATTATTACTTGTTAATTGTATGTTAATTGCCCGCTGTAGAGATGTTTCTTCCAACGCTTATGCCCGCTGTAGAGCCATAGCGTGCTATGGCTCTCGACCCTCCTTCGCAGAACAAACTATGTGTTCCCCTTTTACCTAATTAACCCTTTTAACCAATGAAACTTCTCCTAAACTTCTAAACTTATCAACTCATCAACTAAACAACTGCTCTCAACGCTCAACTCTACACTCTCAACTTCTTTCAACTATCAACTTTAATCCACCTCCCTCGTCCCCAATTCCTAATTAGATAAAACCTCCTTCCCCCCAAGCCCCATCAATCCTACTTATTCCAAAGGATGAATATAAGATGAATATAAGATGAATATAAGACGAATATAGGAAGAACCTACAAACTACCTACCACCCCCCTACGAAATTGCTCGCTGTAGAGCCATAGCGTGCTATGGCTCTCGACTCACCTTCAATGAACAAACAATATGTTCCCGTTAAACCCAATTAACCCTTTCAACCCATTAAACCACGCATAAACACATCAACTCCTCAACTCATCAACTAAAAAACTTCCCTCAACGCTCAACTCTAAACACTCAACTTCTATCATCTCTCAACTCCAAACTATCAACTTATCAACTACCTTCGGCCTTGTGTCGGTGCGTCAAAAATCGA
>CAVEFV010000086.1:0-8385 GCA_963615025.1 Firmicutes bacterium CAG:95
GATGAATTTTCTTTGCTTCGTTTCTTTTGTTCAAGCAAAAGAAATGAAGAACATCGTGCTATGGCTCTCGACTCTCCTTCAAAAGAAAAACAATATGTTCCCCTCCCACCTCTATAATCCCCACAAGCAAAAACCATGAAAAAACCATAACAACCGCCTCCAACACTCTCAACATCTCCCAATCCCCCACTACCCTCGCAACAAAAACAACCCCTCTTTCCGTCAAAAAATAACCACTCACCCACCTTTTCCGCACTATCTTTGCACCGTGAAACACTATCTAATCATGGTGTGTCATACTACGCTGAAAACTAATCGATTACAAACACATAATATCATGAAACAACTTAACTTTTTCATCAAAACCATCACTACCTCATCTTCCTACCTCTCCCGTACATTCTTCTTATCTGTTTTCTTGCTCACTGCATTCTTGTCGAAGGCTGTACCTACATCAACGCATAATCCGGGTGTCTATACAAGCACTTACAGGCAAACTTTGACCACATATAACAGCAGACAATACGAGATCTACGGTTTCTCTTCCACGGAATCAATGAAAAATTATATATGGGCAGGTACCACGACAACAACTGCAACCGATGCAAATTGTATATTGTCTTTTGCTACTACCGACGAAGCAACCGGAACCGGAACCAATGCATGGATAAGCAATAAGGTAAACGGTCGTGGAAGTTCCTTCTCAAGTAAGAAGAAAGACGAATTTACACTGTCAGGTTACTCTATGTACTACCGCTCAAATAGTGCACTGACTATCAAAATTAGTGGATACGACCAGTTCTCAATATGCGGAAAAGATAATGGTAACGAGAAATATTTGACCGTAACTATTGATGGAGTGCTTCAAAAAAAGACCTTGTCAACAACAGAATACACAATATGGCGTTTCGATATCACTACCGGCGAACATACAATAGTAGTTAGTGCTACTACAGAAGGCAGCAATAGTACTCTCTATGGCTTTTCTTTACGATTACCGGACTCAACTACTCCCACCTACACCGTAACCTACAACGCCAACGAGGGCAACTGCGCCACCTCTTCCGCTACCTACACCGAAGGTAGCGCTGCTTTGACGCTTCCTTCCGCCACTCGTGAGGGCTACACATTTGCGGGTTGGTACGATGCCGCCACCGACGGCACCCTTATCGGTGAAGCCGGTGCTTCTTTCACGCCCTCTTCCGACACCACCCTCTACGCCCATTGGACAGAGAATACTCCGTCTTCTTGTGAAACATCCGTATATTATCAATCAGTTCCGGAAGGTAAAACAAACACCAACCGTTTCACATTTGTTAGTATTCCGAGCGGTACAAATGATTTAACCGAAACAACAATGGTTATAGATGGAGTAACATATACCGCAACTAAACGCAGTAGTAGTTATAGTAATGGCTTCTCTTTCACTGTAGCAGAAGGAAAAGAAGCAACCTTATATTTGTGTATCAAGGGTGGCGGAAATGATCGTGTTGTTCATTTAACGAAAGGAACAGAACAAGGAGCAGAAGAGAAGACCGTGACCATAAATAATGAGGCAAACGATGATGAGTCATACAAAACATTCTCAGTTAGCAATCTTACTTCAGGTACTTGGAACTTTACTTGTGGTGATAGTAAAGCCTCATCTGGAAAATCTTTCTACATAGCAATGTTAGGGTTGTTAGAATGTTCTACATTACCTGATTGTGCAACCCCCGTTATAACTGCCCAACCTCAAGGGGCTACCTACTGTGGTGCGACATCAATAGCAGCACTCACGGTCAATGCAACCACCTCCGACGCAGGTACACTCTCCTACCAATGGTACAAAGACGCTGCTGCCATCACCGACGCTACATCAAACACTTATACTCCCACCTCTTCAGGTACCTACACCGTCGTAGTAACCAACAGCCTTGCTGGTCATAACGACGCAAGCACTACTTCCAACGAAGCAGTTATCTCTATCTCTACTCTACCGACCAAAGTAACAATCTCCGGCGATGCTGCTACATTGGGTGTCGGTGAGACAATGGGACTGACTGCCTCCGCCGATGCAACGGATGTAACATATCAATGGTACAAGAATGGTGAGGCGGTCGCAGACCAAACCACCAACACTTATTCCTTCACCGCATCAGAAACCGACTTGCAACAGACTTTCGAGATCTATTGCAAGGTGAAAGGCTGCGACAACAACGAAATACACTCCAACACGGTAAGTTTCACAGTAGTATATTCCGAATGCAATTATATAACGGAAAATAAGACTCTCTCAACCGATCAAGGTTATGACTTCGGCAATCAAGTGTTGTACATACAAGGTGGGGACTATAAAACAAGCACATCCAATATATGTTCCCCCGCTAAATTTCGCTACTATACAAACACGGTTATAGTGGAAGTAAAAAATCATCCGCTTGGTGCTATCCGTTTACAAGGACAGCAAGCCTATGATGTCAATATCGCTTCTGTATCGGTGGCATCTGCCCTGAACGGTACTTACACCGAGTTGAGTGGTTACACACCTATCAACTATACAACGGGCGATTGTGGCGAGTTGGGTATTACTGGCGTGTATATTCCTGCCGGCAAGTTCGTAAAACTAATTTTCAAAGGAGGTTCCAAGAACGAATTCCGCATAAGCGGTCTATGTGTGGATGAACCTGATTGCTCCGACGAACTACCCCGAATAAGCCCTGAAACCTACGACCTGCAATGTAACCAAACAATAACTCTTAACTTGGTAGATGCCGCCGGCAATACATATACAACAGGTGATGTACAGTGGTATAAAGACGGTAGCCCGATCGATGGTGCCACCTCCTATACCTACCTATGTAGTGCAGAAGGTACCTATACGGCCACAAGAACCCTTAATTGTACGCAATGGACAACTAATTCGGCGGTAGTAACTTCTGCTGCAGGCACTCCTATAGTGAAGCGTTTGGCAACCAACCAATTCTATCAAATAGAAGGTCGTACCCTGCGCCCATATACCACCGACACGAAATATCCTCTCTTCCTTGTAGGATATAAAGGACAAACAACCGACAACAAGACTTATCAAATCTCTGCTACTATTCATAAGAATGGACAAGCCTCACCCGCACAGACGCCTATCGATTGGGTAAGGCAAGATGCAGTGGCAGGCAACGATTCTATTATCTTGGGTGCTGACTGCGCCAAGTTAGGACAATGGATCAATACAGAATCAACCGCTTCTGGCGCATTAAGCGTCGGAGATACCATCGTCCTGACTGTTGCCCCTGCAAATGGTTGCAACGAGATAGATACAAATATCCACGACTCTATCCCTATTATTCTGACAAACAAGTACAGTCTTGGCTATATCGTAACAGGAACAGTCAAAGGAGGTATATTCCAAACAGATGCAGCAAACCTGACAGATAAACTCTACACAGGACTACAAACCGAGTACAATGTAACTGCCTTGAATGCCTATGCCAACTACGATTATGCCAACTACGAACCCTACGACATACTGCTTCTAACCGACTACCCGAATACAGAGGATGCAGAAACTCAGATAAACGACCTGGCAGACTTAGTCGACAAAAAACCGATCCTGTCTCTTAAGGCACACATGGCAAATCTGAGCAAATGGAAAACCAAAGGCTTTGATGTAAACCCGGTTGTACCTGGCGATGGGGGAAAGAAAAACGCACCAAAAACTCTGACGGTTCTCTGTTTCGCACACGAGATGTTTAATGGTGCCGAATGGGACAATGAAAACGATCGTACTATCTCTATCTTGGATAGTGTGGCTCCCGAAAGTAAAAAGTATAAGGGTATTCAGGGCTTCGAAGCAACAGCAACAGCCGACCTGATGAATATCGCTACAGTTTACGACTCAAAAGGGAAGAGAGATCTTGTAGCGTGCTGTGAGCGTCAAAATGTAGTAGAAGCACGATTCGTAATGCTTTCTGTCAACCGTGCATCCACCAAGTGTATCAATACTAAGGGTACCAAGATGATCGACTTGCTTCTTGAGTACCTGCTGAAAACCGACAAGAACAGCGTAAGCGACTGCGCACTCACTTTCGATAATGGAGGTGCAGATCAACGCACAGGCTCTGGCGATGGCAAATGGGGAACCGCCGCTAACTGGAGCAGCAACTCTGTACCAACCGCCCTGCATAATGTACGCATCGAAGCCAACTGCGATGTAACAGACAAAGTATTCGAAGTAGCCAATGTGCGTATCAACGAGAACTATCATCTTACCATCCAACCCTCTGCAGGCTTGGCTTCAACAGGAAAATTCGCAGTATATCCTAACGGTCAGCCTACCGAGCCTGTTGCTATCACCGATCCGAAATATGTTACCGTCCAAGCCGATGCCAACAATACCGGTATGCTCATTTATGCAAATGACGAGCCTATAGCAGCCACCGTACAAATGTACTCACCGGCACACTATGGTGCTAACAATGCTGCAGGTAACCCCATACGCTACTGGTCGTATGTGGGTATCCCGACACAAACTGCCGACATCCCACAACATTTCTTGCATGCCTATACCTATGTGTGGAAAGAATCATCTGGTTGGGAACGCAGAAGAGATGGCTCTTCAGTCGACAAATTCAACGGCATAGGGCTGTCGCAACGCAATGGTCAGATATTCTCCTTTGCAGGAACCCTCGTCGCACCTGCCAAGACCCAACTGACCCTTACTAACACAGCCGACGGCATGCAGGGTATGAACTTGATAGGCAATTCCTGGACCGCTCCAATACAAATAACCCGACTGAAGACTTCCGATTTTGGTAAAGGTCTCGAACCTACTATCTATCTCTACAACACGGGGCGTGACCCTGAAAGCGGTGCTACATCGTCTTCCACAGACTTTTCCACTGCAGGACAATGGATGGCAATACCTGTTGAGTCCGCCAAACAATCAGGATGGGCAGGTCCTACCGTTATCCCTGCTATGCAAGCCTTCGAAGTAAACTTTGCAGAAGGGGCTACGCAGACCTCTGACACCCTGACCCTCGACTACGACTCCGTAGTGCGTACCACCTCCTACGGTTCATCATCTACGCAAAAACTCTATATGCCCAAGCGTACGACCGCCGCTGTTGGTACCAACCCTGCAGAACCGCTCATGCTGCGTCTCTCTCTGCAAACCGATACCAAGCGTGCCGATCTCTACTTGCTCCAAGCCGACACCTTCCAAACAACCTTCGACGCAGGATGGGATGCCTGGTATCAAGCAGGCGACGATAGGGCGATAGGCATATACACTCTCACAGAGATAGGAGATATGGCAGTCTCTGCACAGCCCTCGCTTGCAGGCACAACTGTTGCTGCATCCGTCAAGCCCGACGAAGACTACCTGATCACTTTCACCTACAGTGGAGGTGCCGACAACTATCCTGCATTGTACCTCAACGATATGCAGTTGCGCCAATCAACGCCCATCGACAATACAACATGGTATGCTTTCCGCTCCGCTGAAGGCGATATGCAGAACCGCTTCGTCATCGCCGACCAACCCTTCAGTGCCGATATAACAACAAGCCTTGCTTCCATCGTGAACCGACAAGGGAACTATATCCTCAACAACCCCGCAGCAGAACAAATCACTGTCGCTATCTACGACGCTGCCGGTCGCTTGTGCGATATGTCCTCAAGCAACAAAGAATACTTGCAACTCAATATACCAATGGCACAAGGTGTCTATATGGTACACCTCTACGGTGCTGCAAGTCAACGGGTAGTCAAGATAATACGCTAAAAGAGGAGGATCAAACAGATGAAGAAGCAAAGCATTTTATCGTGCCTCTCGGCTCGCTTGTCTGCCCTGTTCATGGTCATGACTCTTTCCTCGCAACTGTATGCCATTCCCCTCACCGCACCGACAGTATCTATACCGCTCGTGGGAGTACCTGTCATACAAAGCAATCTGAACTTGGACTATACAGGCAACACCAACCAACTCGTGTCCTATGGCGATGCCAAAGCCTCCTATTCTGTTGCCATCGGTTCTACCAATACCCCGCGAGCCAACTTCGGCGCAGGCAATGTCCTGACTCCTCAAGCCTTGCGGGGAGGATTCCGCTCCACAGGTTCTAACATCGCACGCAATGGCTACATCAGTGCCTTGTCCTCACAAGTGTCATCACTCAACAGTAGTGGAATAGCCGTCATCGCTACCAACAACTTAGGCTCCACAATGGCAAAAGCAGGTTCGGTGGTTCCTAATCCCGATAAAGAAGATACGGACCTTGACGGTGGCGATAAGGAGAATGGTGCGCCGCTGGGCGATGCCATCCCCCTTCTGCTGCTCATGGCAGGGGCTTATGTCCTGATAATCCACCGCAAGAAACACGCATCCACTGCCACAGAATAACCACCAACAGACGCAAGGTCTAAACACATGAAAAGAGCCTGTTTAATTATCACTACGCTACTCCTATGCTCTGTGTCCGCATTGCACGCACAGACCTACCTCACTTTCGACCCAAGGGTACGCTATTCGCGCGTAGTGATCGATGCCAACCTCTACCATTTCAAAGCCAATACAAAAGATGCAGGCTTCGCAAAGTACGACGAATCCGGAACCTTGCTTGCCCAGAGTGAGTCCTCACGGGGATTTGACTATGTACCCGGCTTGGTGGCAAAAGGTGTCTTGGAGGCAGTCGCCCTCTACCAAGACTCCGCATGGGCGAAACCTTGGTTCTATAGTATTCAAGCCTACGGCGATGAGTATGCCGACGAAAAACACACAGGAGGTAGTTTGGACGACCTCAATGCTTGCAAGATGTACTTCGGATTGGCAGACCTGACATCCACCAACGCCAAGTTTGCCGATGCCACAAAATATGCCTCCTACCTGCAAGCCCAAAAGAATGCCATGTCGGGGCTCGAACAGCACAACAGCCGATATGCTATATCCTCCGAAACATCACAAGCCTTCTGTGGTACCGACGAATTTGCAGGCGGATGGTGGCACAAGAAAAACTATCCCAACCAGATGTGGCTCGACGGACAATACATGGGACCTGCACTCTTGGCAGAACTGCTCCACCGCGGATATACTTTCAACAATCTGTCTTCCTCTCAAGCATGGGACTTCGTCGCACAGCAGTTCATCATGTCATGGCATAAGTTGTGGGATGCCGACAAGCAACTCCTATGGCACGCCTTTACCGCTACACCCGACACCGAACAGACACAGGGATGGGCTGACCAAGATAATACTTCAAACCACTACGGTGTGTCCCAAGAGTATTGGGGACGAGCCGAAGGGTGGTACTTCTTGGCATTAGTAGATGTCTTGGAACGGATGCCGGGCTCGTGTGTCTTTCGCGATACTTTGCGCAACTATCTCAACGAAATCGCAATAGGACTTGTCAACTGCCAACAAACAGAAGGGGTATGGTGTCAACTCCTCGCTTACGACAAGGGCGTAGTACCTTCGGGCTGCACAACAGCCAACTACTTGGAAGCATCGGCGTCTGCCATATTCACTGCCGCTTTTCTTAAGGGAATCCGATTAGGCTTGTTCGACCTCGATTTTAGCGCAGTGGCAAAAATGGCCTATCAAGGACTGATCCGCAACTTTCTGACAACCGATTGCCTCCTGATACCTTCGTGTGCCTCCGCCGGACTGAGCAGCAACCGCAATGGTACGGCCGCCTACTACTTGGCGGATGTAGGCGAACAGGATACCAAGAAAGTAACGACCTACATGGAGGGCAAACCCTTCGGAGCATTCATCCTCGCAGCAGTCGAGTACGAGAAACTATACTACGAACAAGAAGCAAAGAACTATAAACCTACCGACAATAATGCATCTGTCAGTTCTTGCAAATGCCTTACTGTCGTCATGAAATAAAATAAATATCGTTTTCGATATTTTATATGTTGTGTGTTTGTGAAGGAGTACCGCTCTTGGTACTCCTTTCTTTTTCCCTGTCCTGCAGCCACTTGAACCATACCACCACCTATATTTTACGATATTTTCTTGCGAATGCTTGTGGCAATCAGAAATAAACTGTACCTTTGCAACGCTTTTCCCGAAAAGAAAAGATAGGGTACCTTGCCCGAGCGGTTAGGGATCGGTCTGCAAAACCGGGGACGGCGGTTCGAATCCGCCAGGTACCTCTCCTCCATAAACAGAGTTCTTGCCCCCAAGAACCCTGTTTTCTCTTTTCCTACCACCCGACACCCCTATTCCCTCCAACGCTCATCCCCGCAGCATAGCCATAGCCTGCTATGGCTCTCATGTTCCATTTGTATGTTAATTGTTAATTATTACTTGTTAATTGCTATCGTTATGCCCGCTGTAGAGCCATAGCGTGCTATGGCTCTCATGTCCCCTTTGTATGTTAATTGTTAATTATTACTTGTTAATTG
>CAVEFV010000087.1:0-8349 GCA_963615025.1 Firmicutes bacterium CAG:95
TCACCACGATGGCGTATGGCTTTCGGGCAGCCCTCAAGAACCTGCAGTCGTATATCGACAAGTACCACTGCAACACCATACAGTCTATCGTCAATAAGTGGGCACCAGCCTCCGACGGCAACAACCCCACTAACTATGCCGCCCGTGTCGCCCAGACAACGGGCTATGCCGTCACCACGCAGATTGCTTCCACCGACAAAGAGAAACTCTGTCGTATAGCCTACGCCATGGCGATAGTCGAGAACGGCTCCGCCCCCGTGATGACCGACATCTATGCCGGTTGGGACTTGCTGTAACCCCTAAACCCATAAACGCATAATCGCATAAACCAATGATTTACATCGGCAATCTACATAAGGGACAAGAGGCGACGCTTCGGCACGGCGTGGTGGTGCGCTGCGACAGAGGGCATTCTGCGTTGTGCAATCCGTTTCGTATAACGAGTGAGGACAAACGCAACGAGTCGTGCGACCGGTTTCAGGCGTATTTTGACCGGAAAGTGCGCGATAAGACCGACGCTGATTTCATGAACGAACTGCGCCGTATCTATCAACTCGCCTTGCGGCAAGATGTCACTTTGGCGTGTTGGTGCTACCCGAAGCGTTGCCATACCCGGACGATAAAAGCCTTTTTGGAGCAATACCTTAGGAAAGACCCACGCTATACGCAGAGCAAAAACACGCCCGCCAAAACGATGCAAGGCGGACTTTCGCAAATCGAGCAGCAGCGACTGCAGTGGCTCGAGAAGAAAGGGTGCGACGCCCGCAAACGCAAACTATGTGCCTTGCGGTTCATACAAGATTGGTTGTATATCCTACGGGCGGGCGAGATGACCTCTCGACAGTTCGTCGAGGCGCAATACCGCTATTGCCTCACCAACTACTCTCGCCGCTTTGCCGATTCGTTCGCCTACAAGGCCGTGTGTGTTCTCGACCAAGTCAAGAGCATTGAGAAACGATATTACCGCTATTTCGAGAGCGACGGCACCATCGCTCTGTCGGGCATACACAACCCTAACGATGCGGGTATGCGTTATCATCCCTATCTGTCTGTTCAGTGGAAGGACGAAGAGCGGAAACCTCTCAAGCCCAAAATCGATGTGCGAGAACTGCAACGCCAAGCCGATGAACTGCTGCCCGACGAACTGAAATCCGCCAATATGCACCTCTACCGTGAGGGCAGAGAAGACCACAGTTGGTTAGACGGCATTCAGTCAGAGCGTGCCTGCAAGGAAGAGCAGGCACGGAAAGAACAACTCTTGCAACAACTCAAAGACAAATACGCAAAATAGCATGGGACTCTATCATTGGTTATTCGACAACGGCGACACGCCCCGCACCCCCAAGCGCAGGCGGGGTCGCCCACGCACTACGCCGATGATGTCGTGCGAGAAGAGAGCGGTGGCAGAAGGCACACGCCATGTAGCGCCGTCTATCAACAAGCCGGCAAACGCCAAAAGTATCTACATCGATGGGGAGTGGAACTCGCTGACCCATCCGCAGAAGTTCTATCTGTTGGGCTACTGCTTCGATGAGCAGCACGCAGGGTGGCTCTACGATGAGAACGACTACACCTACATGGGCAAGACCCTCTATCGCTTGCCGTATCGGGGCAAGAACCTGCTCACACGCAGCAGTGTGTTGGAACTATTCCGAGGTGTGGACAATATCTATTTCTATGGCCCGGACATCGGCATGCTCGAGAAGTGCTTTCATATCGACCTGCGCAGCCGTTACAACTGTATCAACCTGCTTGCCGCCACCAAGCAACTCGAACCCAACGCCCGGTCGCACAAGTTGGTCGAGTACGAACATCAGGCAGGTATCTATCGCGAGACGGAAGGCTACAAGCACAACTCTATTTTCAATGTCCATCGTGATTGGTACACCGATCCGCAACACCGCGCACGCGTGCTGCTCTACAACCAAGAGGATGTGATCAACCTGCTCCGGGTAAAACGATTCATCTACAAGAAATATCATGTGACCAAGCAGCAAGAGCAGAATTGGAAACTATAGGGAATTTCTATAAATTGCTAAACAACTAATAATCAACAGTATGAAAGTAATCAAAGGTTTAGACTTGAAGAAGGCAAGTCAAGGGAAGACCACTCCGTTGGAGAACTTCCGTGTGGATTCCAAGAATCCGAACATCAAGCCCTGTCAGTCGTGGAACGACTATGTAATGTACCAAATCAAGGGTACGAGTAAGAACGGCAAGCCGTTTGCCACCTACGAGGTGGTCAAGGTAATGCGCAAGCACCATGGTAACGAGTTGTATGTGTATGTCGTGGATCGATTGTATCGCAGCAACGATATAGTGTCGGCGTGCAAGTACATGAACAATCTGCGCCGTCGTATTCTGCCCACCGAGACGCAGAAAGAGATTGTGCGTGCGCACAAAGATCAGTACATCACCCGTTGGAAGACTTTCCCAAGTGGTAAGAAGTTCGGGTATGTGGCACTCAAATACACCGATGCCATTCAGCGCATAGCCGACGCCCGCAAGCAGCAGCGCAGCGGTTCCTATACCCGCCGATACAGCGGTAACAGTGGTTATAGCAATGGCGGTAATAGCGGTGGCTATCGCAAAGGAGGGTATAGCCAAGGCGGTTATAGTCGAGGAGGCTACAATAGCAGCAACAACCGTAGTGGCACCAATCGCAAGGGCAACGACCCCGCCCCCGCCGCCCCAAGTGCGAACACGCCATTCTAGTACAAGTGCGCCATTCTAGTACAGATGTGCAATTCTATTGCTAGCACGCCATTCTAACAATTCCCATAAATGTACAAAAGAACAAGAGCAGCCCATTCGGCTGCTCTTGTTTTGTTTTTATACCTTGATGTACTATTCTTCCAAGTATCTTAGACCGTAGAGGTTATTTTCTTATTCTTTTTCAGATCACAGAAATGCGCTCCCACTTTGTGCGGAGCGCGATTGGGGAACGGTGGAGGGTCTGCAAGCCAATTTATACTGCGAAGATACTCCAAGTTTACGATACACCAAAAGACTCTGAAAAATCTCCACCCTGCGGGTCGTATTTTTCATGGCTGCTTTTGGTTCTTGTATCTTCCACTTGGAGTGGGAATGCAGTATAAATCGGACAAGCAGACCCATAGAAGAATTGAGTTGTTTGAAAGATACATATTAACATATAAAAGTTGCGCACGACACACATCAGTGTATGGAAAAATGAAAACGAGAGAAGAATATCAAGAACAGCAAAGAAAACGCTTCTTTGAGAAAGAGAACGAGCGGCTCATGCTCATGGTCTATCGTCAAGAACTCCAAGAAATGCTGCACTTGGCAGAATATGGCTATTAAGCAAATCAACATATATGTTTAATCATCAAATTTACAATCTTATGAAAGAGAAACAAGAAAGTGCGGAGACTATCAATGCATTCTTTGCAAGCCTCCCTGTATGGAACATCACCGAGTTGTGTGGCTACGAGCCCAAAACAACTTTTTGGATGGACTTTAGTATCGCCGACCGGTTTGGTGCTGCTGCCGTGCAAGACACCTACAATCGCGCCTTTGCCGAGTGGAAAGGCAATGCCGTCTATCTCACCGAAATGGTGTTGGTGCTTAACCACAAGATTTGGCAACACTACCAACACAACGCCGAACTATCTCTCTTGTACGACCGTCTGTGGCAGCAAGCCGACCGCTACGCAGTAGCGAATCTCACAGAAAACGATTTGACCTATTACTACCAAACAACCGACTAAAACAAATATGCAAATGCGGAACGCTCCGACCGAAAGGTTGGGGCGTTCGCCATTTATAAGCATGAGGACAAAAAGAAAATTCATTTACTAACAAACAAAAAAAGAAAACGATGAAAACTTTAGTGATTCACAACGACCTGAAAAAGCGTCTCAGAACAGCCGCCGCCAATGGTAGCGTAGTAGCCAAGGATGTACTGAAAGCAGTAGCCGAAGGCAAGAAAACCAATGTCCATGCCAATTATTTCACATCGGTGCGGAAACGCACAGCGAGTGACGATGGTGGTGTAGGGGTCTATCAAATTAAAATTACCTGTTGCAACAAAGACCTTGAGAATCCGAACTTCCCCGATTTGGGCAGAGAGGACGCTCAGTGGCTCAAGCATAACCGTTGCGAGATATCGGCATTGAACTTTGCCGAGCAGTTCGGGCTGACGGATTACAGCAGCGACGACATCACCTATTTCGTGAGTGCCATCGGTTGCACCGCCAAGATCCATCTCGAACTGATCAGCAGCGAGCAAAGCATGGAGCAGGCATACAATGCCGAGAACTACCCGAACATCCGTCAGAACTCAGACATGAGTTGCACTTTGCATCACAGTTGCATGCGTTACGAAGAGACCGCCAAGCGTGCGGCAGACTTCTACCACAATTTTGCAGGTGCCAAGATGCTCGTTGCCAAAGGGGACGACGGACTTATCTACGGCAGATGTATTATATGGAAAAACATCGAAACAACGCAGTACCAACACCTGTTTTCGATGATAGAACGCATCTATTGTTGCTACGATTTCATCTACACGATGATGATGCGTTGGGCAGAACAGAATGTAGACTTGCGCAAACAGGAAAACAGTTACACCTGCACCAAGGACTTTGTAACCGTACGGGAAATTCACCTCGCTGAACAGGACGAGACCATTCCCCGAGGTACACGCCTCAATCTTAATCTGCGCATCCGTGTTCCTCAACTGAAATGGCACAAATGCGGTGTGCCGTATCTTGATACCTTCTATATCATCTGCTATCACGACGGCAAAATTTACCTTTCCAACCATGAGGTGGCAACCAACACGCAGTTGGCGAATTGCCGCAATACCGGTGGCTATGCCGACCGTGTCAGTTACATCTGCCCGGTTTGTGGCAAGTTGCACGATTCGTATGGGTTGTGCCGCCAATGCAGTCAAACCTATTTCGTTACCAACGAATTTGGCTCATTCTACACCAACAAAAAAGGCTTTGCGCACTATCAAGGAAACTCTGTCCTGCGCGAGATGTTGCACAAGGGCAAACCCAATAAACACTATCAATCTCTGTTGAACACCAATAAACTCTTCAATTAACATGGAACTCTTAGAAAAACTGTACAAGGTGTCAAGTCCCAGCGGACAAGAGCGCACGATGCAAAAGTTCATTACGGATTATTGCAAAGCCCACCAACCGGATGTAACAATTAGGAAAGACAAATCGGGTAATATCTACCTCACCAAAGGTGAGGACAAAACCTATCCGTGCGTCGTGGCACATATCGACGAGGTACATCAGCGAAACAAAGACAAAGAGATTGTCGTTCACCGCAATGTCCTGTTCGGCATCGACCGCAAGGCGATGAAGCCCACGGGCATAGGGGCTGACGACAAGAACGGTATTTGGGTCGCTTTGAATTTGCTCACAACAGAGAAGGTGCTTAAATGCGCCTTCTTTGTGGGCGAAGAGATAGGCTGTGTCGGTTCCGGAAGAGCCGATATGGACTTCTTTTCGGATGTACGATTCGTGCTGCAATGCGACCGGCGAAACGGAACCGATTTCATCTGCAATGCGAGCCATGTCGAACTAAGCAACAAGGCGTTCTACGAGCGGTGCGGAGCCGCCAAGTTCGGCTATAAGATGACCAACGGCTTGCAAACCGATGTCGTCTCGCTCAAAGAGAGAGGGCTCAAAGTCTGCGCCGTCAATCTGTCGTGCGGTTACTACAACCCTCATCAGGATACGGAGATGACACGCTTCGATGAGTTGCAAAACTGTTTAGCACTTTGCGAGCATATCATCCGGACCGTGCCGGAGGTGCAACCGCATGTCTATACGCCACGCCCGAGTTTTGGCGGCACATTCCTGCGCGATGCAGAGGACTATATGTGGCGAACCCATCGTTCCAACGAATGGTACGAACAAAGCGAGCAAATAAAGCAGGTCGCCGAGACGGAGATAAACGATGACTACCTGCGTCTGTCAGATCGCTATTCCGACGAGCAGGTGCGCCGGTATCTAAAGCGAAAATACCAGTTCCTCAACGATACGCAATTCATCGACCAATGCATCGACGACTCTCAACTAACAACTCTCAACTGCACTCAACTCTAAACATTCAACACTCAACTAAACTTGTACAAAAATGAATCATCAGAAACTGAATCAACAAAAACAATCGGAACGATTCGAAGAGGCGATACGCCAATTCTTAATCCGGCAGGGTGAGAAAGACCCTGCTTTCTTGCAACACTGTTGCGAAGTGAGCAAGACACAGAACAAGAACACCGCCGACTGCTGCACCTACATCCTCAATCAGGTCAAGCAATCCGGTCGTTGCGGCTTTGCCGACGAGGAGATCTATTCCATGGCAATGCACTATTGGGATGAGGACAAAATAGAGGTGGGCACACGCCCGCAATGTCAGATTGTGCTCAATCACGAGGTGCAATTGTCCGAAGAGGAAATAGCCGAGTGCAAGCGAGAGGCACGCGAGCGCATGATCCGTCAGCAGATGGACGCACTCAAGCCCAAGAGCACCGCACCGTCGGCGACAAAGAAAGCAGAAAATGAGCTCTCTTTATTTGAAGGCCTATGAAACCAAGAACAGCATTTCAGAAGAGGGTCGTTGCCACCAACGACTCTCTTCGCACCATAGACCCCAAGCATTTTGCAGAGGTCTATAACAGAGCCTGCGAGCATATCGCATTCCAAAACAAGCAAAAGACGCTTGTCTGTGGCGACTGTGGCAAACTCATCGATAAGGAAGCCAAGCGCAACCGCAAAGGCGAGGTTGTCTGCCCACATTGTGGCAAGCGGCTCAAACCGATGGCGAACCGCAAGTGGTCGTACAAGCAGGCGTACTACATCATGGCAATCGACCAAGCCGATGGTTTCCAGATCCTGCGCTACTATCTGCTCTACACCTATTTCCACAAGTGCCGAGCCGTGCGCCTGAATCCCATAGAAGTGTTCCGTGTGTATATCGACGACGACGGACAACGAGCGGTGTGTGCCAAGTTACGAACATCGTTCGCTTCCTATCGTGACCAATGGAGATACGATAGCGACATCTGCTTGCGCCAAGTCAATCAGCAATGGCCGTACACGCCTTATGATGTGCATGCGTGGGCAAACCTGCGTGCCAGACGATTGAGCAGAAAAGGCAGATTGGCAAAACTCAATGTGCAGGACAAGGATTTCCCATCAGCAGAAACTATCTGCAAGATTTTCAAAGACGGTCGTTTCGAGACAATTTGGAAAGCCGGTATGTACGAGATGGCGTATCGCTTGAGCGAGCAAACGATGGACACGCTGTGGCCGGCTCTCAAGATCTGCCTGCGCAACCACTACCAACCTACCGATACCAGCGATTATATCGATTATGTGCAGCAGTTGATTCGTTTGGGCAAGGACATTCACAATGCGCACTATGTGTGTCCCACGGACTTAAGGGAAGCACATACCCGAACCACCGAAGCAGTCCGCAAGGTACTCGACAAAGAGAAATACGAGAAGGAAAAAGAACGCATGGCTTTGGCGGAAGAGAAGTACGCCCAATGGGTCATGCCGTTCCTGTCGCTGAACATAGCCAACAAGCAATTCCGCATAGCGGTGTTGCCAACGGTGCGTTCGTTCTACGAAGAAGGACAGTCCATGCACCATTGCGTCTATAGCAACCGCTACTACGAGCGAAACGACTCGCTCATCCTGTCGTGCCGCGACAAGCAGAACCATCGCCTCGCAACCATAGAGATCGGTCTGCCGCAAGGCAACATACGGCAGGTGCGTGCAGCGTGCAACCAAGTGCCGGAGCAATACGATTCTATTGTACAACTACTCACCCAACAACGCCAACAAATTAGAAAATTATCCGCCGCAATGGCTTAATACTTTAGTTATCATAGTTAAATGTTGAGGGTTAAGAGAAATTGAGCGTTGGGAGTTTAGCGTGCGCGCAGTTTAGTGTTTTTAGTTTAGAGTTTTGCACCGCCTACTTATAACTTACTACTCTGAACTGCACTCAACTCTCAACGCTCAACACTAAACTAAGAAACTGCACTCAACGCTCAACTAAAAAAAACATCCCAATCATGATTCAATCCATCAATGAAGTAATGCAGAATCACCCTTATGTGACTGCAGCCAAACAACTCATCAACTACAGTGTCCAACTGCGTCAGCATGGCGACAAGTCGTATCGGGACAAAATTATTCGATTCCAAGAGCGGGACGAGCCGTCTGCTTGGAATAAAGTCAAAGAGTTATACGATTTGGCAAGTCCGAGCAACAAGCCTATTCAGATAACGCACATCAAGAGCGGTTTGTATCCTTTGTACTCGTTTGCCAACACCTACAGCCAAGATTGGTA
>CAVEFV010000088.1:0-688 GCA_963615025.1 Firmicutes bacterium CAG:95
ACTCTTCCCTCCATAAGCCACCTATCACAATCCTCTACGGCTACATCCTCCACACCCTCTACGAAAAAAAATCCTAATCCCCCAAAATAACTGTCTCGCTCCTCACTCTTCTATATTTTCTAGATCCTCTAGTTCCTCTAGTTCTTCTATTCCCTCTAAAAAAACACTCCCATGGCAACAATAGATCCCTCTTACCCTATTGCCTCCATTTCCGGTCGTTATTCCTCTACCGACCGTGTGCATACCCGTGCCAATCGTACGACGGGCAAGACCTACGGTGTTGCTTTGACGCACCCGAACCGCCAGTCGAAGCCCACCCCCGCCCAGCAGCAGTCGCGTGCGGCTTTCCGTGCCACATGGCAGAAGGTGGACGCCATCCTTGCGGACCCGGCAGCCCGCGCTTATTACACTGCCCTTTGGCAAGCCCACACAGCCGCCTGTCGCCACCACCGTCCCCTCTCCCAAACGGCAATTGATGCCCTCCAAAATAATTCCTCATTCCTAATTCCTAATTCCTCATTGTTTAACTCCCGCCGCACTCCTTTCTCCACGCCCCGCACCTTACTTTTCCACCTCCTTTACAACTCCTGATAAAAAAGAACACCGTTCTCCCATAGCGGTTTCTTAGCCGGCGATACCATCGCCGCCCCCCCCAAAAAAAAACCAATCCCCCCAATCAGCCCAATAT
>CAVEFV010000088.1:881-8086 GCA_963615025.1 Firmicutes bacterium CAG:95
TCCTCTAGCCCTTCTAGCCCCCCCAAAAAAAACAAAAATATGAAATACGAAACTACTTTTAACGCCATCGATAAGATCCTCTGGAACGAGGCAGGGTGTGGCGGCGAACTGGACTACATCGAACAGACCTCGTGGCTGCTTTTCTTGAAATACCTCGAGGATCTGGAAACCGAGAAAGAGGACGCTGCCATCCTCGACGGTAAGACCTATACCCGTATCATCACGGGATTCAACCGTTGGTCGGCATGGGCTGCACCTAAGACCAAAAACGGCGAACTCGATGTCGTCAATGCCATGACGGGCGACGACCTGGTCGAGTTTGTCAATACCAAACTATTCCCTGCGCTGAAAAAGTTCAAGGACACCGCCGTTTCCACAGACACGCTTGAATATAAGATAGGCGAGATTTTCGGCGAACTGCGCAACAAAATCAACAGCGGATACAATATGCGCGACATCATCAACCTGATCGATTCGCTCCATTTTCAGTCGGCCGAAGACAAGCACGAGATGTCTGTCCTATACGAGGAAAAGATTAAGCGTATGGGCAATGCGGGGCGCAATGGCGGCGAGTACTATACGCCGCGTCCTCTTATCCGCTCGATCATCGAAGTAGTCGACCCGCGTATCGGTGAGACCGTCTACGACCCGGCGTGCGGCTCGGCGGGCTTCCTATGCGAGGCGTTCTCCTATATGTCGAAACAGGTGCGCTCGGTGGACGACTCCAACACGCTGCAGAAGAAGACCTTCTTCGGCATAGAGAAAAAGCCGTTGCCGTATATCATCGCTACGATGAATATGATTTTCCACGGGGTGGCGGCACCCAATATCATGCGTGGCAATACGCTCTCTACCAACCTGGCTACCGTGCAGGAGAGCGACCGTAAGGATGTCATCCTTGCCAATCCACCTTTTGGCGGCAACGAGCGGCAGGAGGTGTTGCAGAACTTCGACCTCCGCACGAGCGAGACGGCGTATATGTTTATGCAACATTTCATTAAGTTCCTCCGTGTCAAGGGGCGTGCGGGTATTGTTATCAAAAATACCTTCTTGAGCAATGGCGACGCAGCACCTGTCCGCCGCAAACTATTGGAGGAATGCAACCTGCATACCATTCTCGACCTGCCAAAGGGAGTATTCACGGCGGGCGTCAGCACGGTGGTACTGTTCTTCACGAAGGGCGAGCCGACACGGAAGATATGGTACTACCAACTACACCTCGACCGCACGCTCGGCAAGTCGCAGCCGCTCAACGAGAACGACTTGGCGGAGTTTGTCCGTCTGCAGAAAACCAAACCCGAAACGCCGAACTCGTGGACGATCGATGTTGCTACGCTCGGCGACGATTGCGACCTATCCGTCAAGAACCCGAACCAACCCGAGGTGGTGGATGAACGCACAGCCGAAGACATCCTCCGCACTCTTGCCGACCTCAATGCCGACTCCGCACGCCTTATCAACGAAATACGAGAACTGCTATGAAAGAGGGATGGGAAATAAAAACGCTCGGGGAAATATGTGATACTATCAATGGGCTTTGGAAAGGCAAGAAAGAGCCATTTGTGAAAGTAGGAGTTATTCGTAATGCTAATTTTACAAAAGAACTTACCATAAACTTTTCGAATATAGAATATCTTGATGTAGAGGAAAGGCAATACAAGACAAGGAAACTCCAAAAATGGGATTTGATTGTTGAGAAATCCGGTGGTAGCGAAAAACAACCGGTTGGGCGGACTGTCCTCTTTGCGTTAGATGACGGTGATTTTTCCGTTAGCAATTTTACTTCCATATTGAGGATTAAGGATTTTCATGTCGTAGACCCACACTATCTGTATAGATATTTGATGTTCGTATACCGAGAGGGGATAACTAGAAGCATGCAACGGGCAACAACGGGTATTCATAATATAGAATTTGACAAGTTCCTTGCAATAGAAATTCCCCTGCCTCCACTCGCTGAGCAGCGGAAGATAGTTGATTTTTTGGACACACAGTTCCGAAACATAGACGCTTTGAAAAACAATGCGGAACAACAACTACAAGCAGCAAAAGACCTTTTCCAATCCGCTCTCGCTTCACTACTCACACCACAAAACAACTGGGAAACGAAAACACTCGGAGAGATAGGAAACTTCAAGAGAGGTGGTAGTTTTACAAAGTCCGATTTTGTAAGTAGTGGAATACCATGTATTCATTACGGGCAAATTCACATGAAATTTGGGGTAAAAACGGAAAAGAACATTAGTTTTTTGCCACAATCCTGTGAGGCAAAAGCCAAATTTGCCGAAAAAGGAGATTTGATTATTGCCATAACAAGTGAAGATAATGAGGGCTCTTGTAAATGTACGGCATGGATGGGAGATGAAAAAGTTGCTGTTGGCGGACACATCGCAGTCTACCATATTATTTCCGGTCGCCTAAATTCCAAAAAGATAAATTGGATTTTGTACACGGATTTAAGGTCGTAGAAATCAAGCCAAGCGATATTGCTAAAATCTCAATAACTTATCCTAAAACGAGAGATGAACAGGCTTATATAGTTAAAGAGTTAGACACCCTGTCCGGCAAAGTTCAATCGCTACAAGATAATTATACCCAAACACTAACCCTCTGCAATGATTTGAAACAAGCATTGCTCAAACAAATTTTTGATTAACCATGGACGAATCTACTACCCGACGCAAACGCATTGATCCCGCCCTCTACGCCGTAGGTTGGGAGCAAGTACCCGACAGCCTCATACTGAACGAACAGCGCGCCTACACCATCTCTCCCGGACGCGTAGAGAAAGTACGGCGGTCGCACCCCAAAAAGGTGGATTACATACTCGAGTACAAAGGGGTGAAACTCGCCGTGGTAGAAGCCAAATCCGACGAACTCGATGTATCGGCAGGCGTACCCCAAGCCAAAGAGTATGCCGAACTGCTGCAGATACGCTTTACATACGCCACCAACGGAACGGCTATCCGTTTTATCGATATGGGCGTGAAGGACGCGCAGGGTCACTATATCATCCCCTCCACCGAACACCTCGTCAGCAGTTTCCACTCGCCCCAAGAACTATGGGCTATGACCTTCCCCGAAGCCAACCCGTGGCGCGATAAATTCAACGCCACGCCCTTCAATCGGGGTGGCGACAGAGAACCCCGCTACTACCAAGCCAACGCTATCAACAAAGTGCTATCCGCCATCGCCGACGGGCGCAGACGCATACTACTCACTATGGCGACAGGTACGGGCAAGACCTACACCGCCTTCCAAATATGCTGGAAACTATTCCAAACACGATGGAACCTGCACCATACCGATAACCGCCCGCGTATCCTATTCATCTCCGACCGCAACATCCTTGCCAACCAAGCCGCCAACGACTTCGAACAGTTCAACGAAGACGCCATGGTGCGTATCACCCCCGAACTGCTACACAAACAGAACGACCAAGTGCCGAAAGCGCAGAACCTATACTTCACCATATTCCAAACTTTCATGGGCACAGACGGCAAAGGACAACCGTACTACAAGCAGTACCCCGCCGATTTCTTCGATTTTATCATTATCGACGAGTGCCACCGAGGAGGCGCTAACGACGAGAGCCAATGGCGGGAACTGATGGACTATTTCTCCTTTGCCTGCCAACTCGGCATGACCGCCACACCACGCCGCAACGAAAACGCCAACACCTATAAGTATTTCGGCGAACCGGTCTATTCCTATTCGCTGAAACAGGGTATTGCCGACGGGTTCCTGACACCGTTCCGGGTCTGCATATCGGAGAGCAATATCGATGAGTACAAATACAACCCCGCCGACGATGTAGAAGGCGATATAGACCCCAACAAGACCTATACAGAGAAGGATTTCTACAATGGGAATATAGAAATACGCAAGCGTGATGAACACCGTGTGGTCGAGTTGCTCAAACAGATTAACCCTACCGACAAAACCATCATATTCTGTGCTACCCAACGCCACGCCGACATCATCCGAGATATGGTCAACGAGCATAAGACCAACCCGAACCCCAACTACTGCGTCCGTGTTACCGCCGACGATGGCGAAGAGGGAGAACAGTTCTTGCGGCAGTTCCAAGACAACGAACGCGCCATACCCACCATCCTCACCACCTCACGCAAACTCTCTACGGGGGTTGACGCCCGCAATGTGCGCAATATCGTACTCATGCGCCCCGTCAACAACATAATTGAGTTCAAGCAAATCATCGGGCGGGGGACGCGACTATTCAACGGCAAGTACTATTTCACAATATACGACTTTGTGGGAGCCAACAAACAGTTCCAAGACGCCGAGTGGGATGGCGACCCCGTCTGCCCCGTCTGTGGCAACTACCCCTGCACATGCAGTAAGAACGAGCCTTGTGCGGTCTGCGGGAAGAACCCCTGCGAGTGCCCGCCTGTCGACAAACCTATCGACGAACCTTGCCCCGTGTGTGGACAGTCGCCCTGTGTCTGCCCGCCGGAGCCGTGTCCCGTATGCGGACACCTGCCCTGCACTTGCCCGGGCGGGCAACATCCCCGCCGCAAAGCCATTGTACGCCTATCCGACAAGCGTATCTTGCTCCTAAAGACCCGTTGGACGGAGATGTTTCAGTTTGGCGACGAACTCGTCACCATAGAGGAGTTTATTCAACGCCTCTTCGGACGCTTGCCGTCGTTCTTCTCCGGCTCCGAAGACCTGCGCAAGCAGTGGCAGCAACCCGAGACACGCCAAGCGCTTCTCAACCAACTCGACCGAGAAGGCTTCCCGGAAGAAAAACTACGCACGGTGCGCCAAGTAATGGGGAAAGAGGACTGCGATTTGTTCGATGTATTGGAGTATCTTGCCTACGAGACCACACCGCTCGAGCGGAAGCGTCGGGTAGAGTTGGTGCGCCAAGATTTCTATCAGCATAAGACCGACGAACAGAAAGTATTCCTCGATTTCCTGATGGGGCAGTATGTCCGCAATGACTATAGCGAGTTTACGGCAGACAACCTGTCCAAACTCTTGGAGTTGAAGTACAAGACGGTGCGTGACGCAGCCGCTCGGCTCAACATGCCCTTGCCCGACATCCGCCGCCTCTACCTCGATTTCCAACGCGAACTATACAAATCTGCCTAATACTCAACTCCACACGCTCCATTCCGAAATGCTGCGTAATAGTACAGGACTGCGCCATGCGGGTGATATTCAATTAACAAGTAACATGTAACAATTAACATGCCTCGTAGTGTGTGGTTTTGGGGGACTTGGCATTGTATGGTACAGGGCTGCGCCCTTCATCTTGTTCGTAGGTTTGTTGATTGTCCGGTAAAAATGCTGCCAAAACTTGGAAATATCACTTTTTGGCACTACCTTTGCAGCACAATTGGCAAACAACTAAAACTTTACAACTATGGCAACAGCAGCAACCAATACACCCATGCAAACATTCATCTTGTCTTTCAATCCTAAGGACAAGAGGGCTGCTAAGTTTATGGAAACCATCAAACTGATGGATTTCTTCAAAGTAGAAGAGAGCCCATACAACCCTGAGTTTGTGGCAAAAATACAACGCAGCGAGAAAAGTAAAAAGCATTTTGTTGATGTTGCTACTCTCCCAAAAATAAGTAACATAAAGGGCATCTAATTGAACGATTTTCGGCTGATTAAAATCGTTGGGAAAAATATCAGTACAGTAGTCCGAACATCCACAAAGGAATACGGTTGTGGTGCCCAATCTCCAAGTCATCCACTGCCAAGAAACTATTCGGGATGTCCTTTATTTGGTCGAAGGTTTTGCTGCGCCCACCTACCTCAAACAAGTACATGCGGTTGATCATAAAATCGCCATCCTTTGGCAACAGAACTTCTTGTGTAGCACGCAACTGATTGAAAAAAAATGTCTCGCGCAATGTACCTATGTCGATATGCGAAGAGAGGCAATACATCAAGTTGGTGTTGTCCAAATATATCTTGTCGGGTTTGCTGAGTGATTTTATATTCTTCACCTCATTGGTGTATATCGCAAGCAAAGCCGCTCTGTCCAAGGCATAGAGCATTTTGAGTCCCAATTCGCGGTTGGTGTCTAACTCGCGGTACAACTCCGCCATCTTGGGTGTGAACGGCACCCTCTCCGCCAAAATCATCAGCATACGCTGTATTTTCTGTATGCTGACAAAAGACACATCCTCTATATGGGGAAGGTCGTTCTCCAGCACTTGCCGTATCATACTTTGCACTCGCTCGTAGAAGCCATCGCCTTCCTCTTTGTAGAATGGATAGTAACCATGCTGCAGGTAGTCGCTGAACAATGGCAGCACCTTAATCTTCTGCGTCAGTGGCATGGCTATGCTTTCGTGTGATTGCTGCAGTTCCTCCAATGTATGGGCATTGCCGACCTCATGCCCCTCAAACAATAGGAACTCGCGAAAAGACAGCCCATACAGCGTATAGAGCCGTTGGCGACGGGACAAGTCTCCCTCGTGCGCATCAATCTCCAGCATAGACGAGCCAGTATAGACGATATGCAACTGCGGATAAGCGTCGTAGATGTTTTTCAGTATCGTTTGCCAATGGGGTAGATAGTGTATCTCATCAAGGAATATATGTGTGCCGCCATGCGTGAAATGGTATTCCACCAAGTCCATAATGCTATGCGTGCGGAACCACAGGTTATCCATCGACACATACAATGCCTCGCGCGGCGAAGAGAAAGTCTCGCGGATATGTTGCAGTATCAAGGTAGATTTACCCACACCACGACTGCCCTTGATACCAATTAGGCGATTACTCCAATTGATTTGCCAATATAAATAACGGCGAAACTGCATTGATACTGCACTCACCAAACGATTGGAAAAAAGGTACAGAACCTCAAAATCCTGTTCACTGATAGTCATACATTACTGAATTAGAGATAGATATATACTATTTGGGACTTCTATAAAACTGCGACAAAGGTACTGCAAAATACGGAATAAAGCAATAGTTATGGTAAAAAAGCAGTTGCAACTGCTATTTTTGTATTAAAAAAGACATTTTCAACTGCTTTTTTTTGGATAAGTCTACAAACTCTCTATATAGGCGATTTCCTCATCGGTTAAACCATACAGATGATAGACGATGTCGTCTATATGATGCCGGTTGAGAGAAATATCTTTGTTGATAAGAATATCCGTTACGAAAGTTTGCAGGCGACAATCTATGACAGGGAGAGATAGCCGTTC
>CAVEFV010000089.1:0-8030 GCA_963615025.1 Firmicutes bacterium CAG:95
AAAATCATTCCGTTACAGCAATTTTAGGTACAAGAAATGTCTATTAGCCCTAATTTGTTAATAACTATAGAGCCATATCTTGCTATGTCTCTCAACTATTCTTCAAAAACCAAACTATATGTTCCCGTTGAACCCAATTAACCATTTTACCCCATTAAACCATGCATAAACACATAAACTCCTAAACTCATCAACTCAACCACTACCTTCAACTTCTCTCAACTCTAAACTCTCAACACCCAACTAAAATCCGCCCTGCCAATTTCTACACATAAAATAACTAATTTTTGCCATATATACATTGCAAATTCCAATTATTTCGACTACCTTTGCAGCGTCAAATTATGCTCTTTAACGGGCTGAACAATCTATCGTGTCGGTTCCTTGCATTCTTGTGGATAGGAATACCGAAGCCAAACGCGTAAATAGTCTGTCAAAGAAGCAATATTGGCTGAATATGGAGTGAGCAATGTTAGATACATTCTACAAAACACACGATTATCTTTTGGAGCATCTTGAGGTCCCTGTACAACGGCTCCTCATGAAAGAAATCAATTGGCAAGACCGACTCATTGCCATCAAAGGATCGCGCGGTATAGGCAAGACAACCTTCCTGCTCTCCTATGCCAAAGACTATTACGGTCTGTCAAGAGAGTGCCTCTATGTAAACTTCAACAACTTTTATTTCTCCCGCAACACATTGCTCGAGTTCGCAGGCGAGTTCGTACAACAAGGCGGCAAACTTCTGCTCTTAGACCAGACATTCAAATACGAGAACTGGGCATCGGAAATACGGGCATGCTACGACACATATCCCAACCTCCATATAGTATTCTCGGCCTCTCCTATTATGAGGCTGATGGAAGAGAGCAATCCACTCTACGGCGTGGTCAAAATGTACAACTTGCGGGGGCTCAGTTTCCGTGAATACCTCAACCTACAGGCAGGACAGCAATTCCCTATATACACACTTCGTGATATTATGCTCTATCATGAAGAGATAGCACAGCGTATCGTAGATCGTGTTAATCCCTTGTGGTATTTTTCCGACTATCTGCATCATGGCTACTACCCGTTTTTCTTAGAGAAACAAAATTTCCAAGAGGCACTGCTGAAGATAATGAATATGACCTTGGAGGTCGATATCTCGCTCGTCAAACAAATTGATGTTACCTATCTACCTAAGATTCGTCAATTGTTGTACTCATTTCTCGAGAACACACCGTGTCAGTTGAATGTACTCAGCCTGTCCGAACAATTAGGGATGTCTCGGGCAACAATCATGAACTATATCAAGTACCTCAAAGAAGCGCGCTTGCTCAATATGTTGTATATGCCTGATAAGCAATACCCTCTTAAACCCCAGCGCGTATATATGCAGAACACTAATCTTCTCTATTCCTTGCCTACACGCCAGGTCGAACCGCAGGCAGTCGCCGAAACCTTCTTCTACAATGCTGTCCACGCTAACCATAAAGTAAATGCTACAGATCACAACGCACTATTTGTAGTAGATGGAGTAAACTACTTCAATGTATCTGTTCACCCATCTGTTAAAACCTCCTATCGTATGACTGCAATCGCTGACTTAAAGGTGGGTACAGGAAACAAAGTACCACTATGGCTATTCGGATTTCTATATTAAATAATACAATAACTAACCTATATTTATCGTATGAAAGAGAAAAAATTTATAACCTGTGATGGCAATACTGCTGCTGCACATATCGCGTATATGTTCACAGAAGTAGCCGCTATCTATCCTATCACGCCGTCATCGCCAATGGCAGAGAATGTCGACGAATGGGCTGCTGCCGGACGCAAAAACATGTTCGGCGAGACCGTTATGGTACAAGAGATGCAATCGGAGGGTGGTGCTGCCGGTGCAGTACACGGCTCGCTGGCTGCAGGTGCGCTGACGACGACCTTTACTGCGTCACAAGGTTTGCTGTTGATGATCCCGAACATGTACAAGATTGCCGGTGAGTTGATTCCGACCGTATTCCATGTGTCGGCTCGTACACTTGCCAGCCATGTACTCTGTATCTTCGGCGACCACCAGGATGTAATGGCTTGCCGTCAGACCGGTTTCGCAATGCTGGCTGAAGGCAGCGTACAAGAGGTGATGGACCTCGCCGGTGTGGCTCACCTCTCTACCATCAAGAGCCGTGTTCCTTTCTTGAACTTCTTTGACGGTTTCCGTACCAGCCATGAGTATCAGAAGATTGAGGTAGTCGATATGGAAGACCTCCGTCCGCTCGTAGATATGCAGGCTCTGCAGGAGTTCCGTGAGCGTGCGCTGTCGCCTATGCGCCCCGTGATGCGTGGTATGGCAGAGAACCCCGATGTATTCTTCACACACCGTGAGAGCTGCAACACCTACTACAACGAGGTAGCCGACATCGTGAGCGACTATATGGACAAAATCTCGGAGATTACCGGTCGCAAATATCGTCCGTTCAACTACTATGGTGCTGCAGATGCAGAGAACATCATTATCTGTATGGGTTCGGCTTGCGAGACCATCCGTGAGGTGATTGACTACGAGGCTGCCAAGGGCAACAAGAAACTCGGTATGATTAATGTACACCTCTATCGTCCGTTCAGCCTGAAGTACTTGAAAGAGGCTATTCCCGCTACCACTAAGCGTATCTGCGTACTCGACCGTACCAAAGAGCCGGGTGCTAACGGCGAACCGCTGTACTTGGATGTAAAGGATGCACTCGACGAACTCGGATTGAACAATATCTTGGTAGTAGGCGGTCGCTACGGCTTGGGCTCGAACGACACGACTCCTGCACAGATGTTGGCTGTATACGAGAACCTCGCATTGCCGACACCGAAGAACCACTTCACGCTGGGTATCAACGATGATGTTACCTTCACTTCGCTCCCCGTTGGCGAGGAAATTGCTATGGGCGGCAAGGGTATGTTCCAAGCCAAATTCTATGGTTTGGGCGCTGACGGTACCGTAGGTGCAAACAAGAACTCGGTAAAGATTATCGGTGATACCACCGACAAATACTGCCAGGCATACTTCTCGTACGACTCCAAGAAATCGGGTGGTTTCACTTGCTCGCACTTGCGTTTCGGCGACGAACCGATTCACTCGACCTACTTGGTAACCACGCCGAACTTTGTGGCTTGCCATGTTCAGGCATATCTGCACATGTACGATGTTACCCGTGGTCTGCAGAAGAACGGTACATTCCTGCTCAATACCATTTGGGAGGGCGATGAACTAAAGAAGAACCTGCCTAATAAGGTAAAGAAGTACTTCGCAGACAACAATATCAAAGTTTACTATATCAACGCTACCAAGATTGCACAAGAGATTGGCTTGGGTAACCGTACGAACACCATTCTTCAATCGGCATTCTTCCGTATCACGGGCGTTATCCCTGTAGAGAAGGCTGTGGAGGAAATGAAGCACTTCATCGTGAAGTCGTATGGCAAGAAGGGTGAGGATGTCGTAAACAAGAACTACGCTGCTGTGGACCGTGGTGGTGAGTATCATCTGCTCGACATTGACCCTGCATGGTCGAACCTCGGTGCGGATGAGAAACCGAACTATGGCAACGAGCCGGAGTTTGTTACGAATATCGTTCGTCCTATCAACGGACAAGATGGCGACTTGCTGCCCGTATCGGCATTCAAGGGTATCGAGGACGGTACTTGGCCATCGGGTACGGCAAAATACGAGAAGCGTGGTGTATCGGCATTCGTGCCTGTATGGACTGCAGAGAACTGTATCGAGTGTAACAAGTGTGCTTATGTCTGCCCTCACGCTTGCTTGCGTCCGTTCGTTATGGACGAGGAGGAAGTGAAGGGTATCCATGGCGAGACCCGCGAGATGAAGGCTCCTGCTGCATTGAAGGGTATGCACTTCCGTATGCAAGTGGGCGTTATGGACTGCCTCGGCTGCGGCAACTGCGTGGATGTATGTCCGGGTAACCCCAAGACAGGTAAGGCACTGGCTATGGTTCCGCTGGAGGGACAAGAGGCAGAGGCTGCTAACTGGGAGTACTGCGTCAATAATGTCAAGAGCAAACAAGACCTCGTTGATATTCAGTCGAATGTAAAGAACTCGCAGTTCGCTACACCGCTGTTTGAGTTCTCGGGCGCTTGCTCGGGTTGCGGTGAGACTCCGTACTTGAAACTCATCAGCCAACTCTTCGGCGACCGTGAAATTGCGGCTAACGCTACGGGTTGTACCTCTATCTACTCGGGTTCTGTTCCGTCTACTCCGTACACAACCAACGAAAAGGGACACGGTCCTGCATGGTCGAACTCGTTGTTCGAGGACTTCTGCGAGTACGGTCTCGGTATGGAGATTGCACACCGCAAGATGCGTGAGCGTCTGGAGAACTTGTTCACCAAGGGCTTGGAGTGCGCTTGCTGCACCGAGGAACTGAAAGCAATGTTCAAGGAGTGGCTCGAGAACAAGAACAGCGCAGAGGTAACGAAGAAACTCTACGAGCCGATGGTGGTTGCCATGGAGGCTTGCGGTTGCGATACCTGCAAAGAGATTCTGAAATACAAAGACCATATTGTAAAACGCAGCCAGTGGATTATCGGTGGTGACGGTGCTTCGTACGATATCGGATACGGAGGATTGGACCATGTGATTGCTTCGGGCGAGGATGTTAATATCTTGGTTCTGGATACAGAGGTGTATTCGAACACCGGTGGACAGGCTTCGAAATCGACTCCTCTTGGTGCTATCGCCAAGTTCGCTGCTATGGGTAAGCGTGTACGCAAGAAAGACCTTGGTATGATTGCTACCACTTATGGTTATGTATATGTCGCACAGATCGCTATGGGTGCTGACCAAGCACAAACCCTGAAGGCTATCCGCGAGGCAGAGGCATATCCCGGACCTTCGCTCGTTATTGCTTACGCTCCGTGTATCAACCACGGCTTGAAGGCAGGTATGGGCAAGAGCCAAGCTGAGGAGGCAAAAGCCGTTGAATGCGGTTACTGGCACCTGTGGCGTTACAATCCTGCTTTGGAGGCAGATGGCAAGAATCCGTTCACACTCGACTCCAAAGAGCCGCAGTGGGATAAGTTCGAAGACTACTTGAAGGGTGAGGTTCGTTTCGCCAGCGTAATGAAACAGTACCCGACAGAGGCTGCAGACTTGTTCAATGCTGCTAAGGAGAACGCACAATGGCGCTACCGTTCGTATCAGCGTATGCTCCAGACATCATGGGAGTCTTTTGACGAAGAAAAGAAAGACTGATCTGCCTTGAGCAAGTAATTCAAGCCGCAAGGCTTTTGTAAATAGAAATCCCCACATAGCAAACTACTATGTGGGGATTCTTGTTTCTCGTTTGTGCATTGAGCAGGAGTTCTCTCGTTTTGCTCCTTCTATTTCTCTCTACTTTAGTGGAGCCTATTTGCCACTCTTCCGCCTGTTACACTCCATGCATAGCATTTGGCAGTTGTCGAGGGTGGTACGCCCACCTTTCTTCCAGGGGATGATATGGTCGGCTTCCATGAACTCGTAGTCGAATGTTTTCCTGCAGATAGGGCATACGCCCCGCTGCTGTTCGTATACTTTCCTTCGGGTCTTCTCGTCGAATGCCCGCAGGTCTAAGTGTTGCTCTTTGTGGTCTAACACATAGAGGTAGATACCTTTTTTGTTCTGTATATCTCCGTCCTGCATTAGTTCGCTTATTTCTTGCTCTATCGCGCTTACATCCAGCACCTGCTCGTGGTAGGTGTCGTATAGTTGTCCCCAGTTCAGTCCTTTCATCTCTCGGCGATATTTTGGGAAAGTCATCTGCGCCCAGTCTATCACATTCTTGAAGTATGCCCATAGTGCGTTTGCATTCGCATCGTGCTGATGGTCAGCCATGTATTGTTCTATCTGCCCATGTGAGAGCCAGCGTATGGCAGTCTCTAAGTAGTCCTGTCTATTCGCCGTTCCGTTTAGGTAGTCGCTTGCTATTTGGGTGGCAGGACATTTCGTCTTGCTGAAGTACCGCTTGGCGTCGGCTAACCACGACCCGCAGTAGACCGCATTGCGCAGTTCCTGTTCTGTCAGTTGTTCGCCGGCGATGTTGATGGTGCGGAACCAGTCTAATTTCTCGCTGTCTGTGCCACGGCATACATAAACCATTAGTTTGTAGTCCAATATCTGCGCTTGTATGTTCTGCGGCAGGTTGTGGAAATACTGTGTGCCGTTGTCTTGGGTCAGGTAACTGAACTCACCTGCCACATATTGACAAATGGAGATGGTGCGTTGTTGCCCGTCTATCACCTCGTATTGCCCGTTGCCATTGTCTGCCCAGTACATCACATTGAGCGGAAAGCCCCGCAGCACGGTCGTGATGACGGCATCGCGTTGTTTGTCTTTGTATATGAACTCCCGTTGATAGGGTGGGCGGATGTCCAATTTTCCGCCGTAGCCTACTACGCCGTTCTCTTGGTTGTCTTCGTAGCCGGCGGTCAGTTCCCGCACGGTTATCTCTCGCAGTGTTATTTCCATATTGGTATGAGGTATTGGTTTTGTGTTGTTATTAGGATTGGTATTCGTTTATCTCTTTCCTCCGTATAAAAATGCGCTTGAATACGGCTTTTCCGTTTATCAAACAGGACTTGGAACCGCCGTTCCATACTCCTCCCGAGTGTCCTGTACCATTATCTTCACCCATTCCTATTATTTCGAATTGGTCGGGGTTATACTTATCCATAAATGTAATAGGAACGCCCATAACTCCATCGTAATCACAAGGAATGTCCGATACTTTCTTGACTTCTATGGCAGAATAGTTGTCATAATGGGGATACGCCTCTTCGCTATATTGGCGATATAGGACAATATCTTCATGTCGTTTGGCTAAATCCAAATTGGTAAACCAGCAGATAGTACCCAAACTACGCCACTTTTGCCCTCTTTCGTCTTGCCAATAGCGCGTAGCACGCGGCTCGTAGTAGTCGGGAACCATAAAAGCCATATCGCCCGCTTTGGCACCCAACCACATTTGATTGGTTTGCAGCAGCGGGAATATCTCCTTGTACGTAATGGCATTTTGATTTCCTATTACAAGAAATTTTTTGTGATATTCAATGAGTTGGGCAATATACTCCCTGAAAAGCGAAAACGGCGGGTTTGTTACCACAATGTCCGCTTGTTTGAGCAGTTCCACGCATTCGGGACTGCGGAAATCGCCATTGCCTTTCAGTTTAGAAATGACACCATTTATGTGCCGCATAATATGCTGAATATCCAGTAGATTTACAGCCCCATCATTGTTCATATCTTTAATCTCTGTAATCTCCACTTTATAAGCGATTTTCTCTGGTAGAGGATTTGGCTCATCGAAACCAAATGTTAATTCATTTCCTAAAATAGGACTACCGTTGTAGCAAGTTGCGATTAGTTTCTTTAATCCGAGTGCATTAAAATTGAGTGCAAAGTACTTAAAGAAGTTGCTTTCGTAAGGGTCATCGCAATTACAGAATATTACTTTATCTCGGAATTGTGTTTTGTAATGTCTGAGTTCATCCTCAATGTCGGAAATCTGAGTGTAGAACTCATCTTGTTTTGCCTTATTGGCTGCGTGTAAACTGGTATTTCCTGCCATAGATTGATAGTATTTGTGCATGCTATCAATCTCGTGAACGGATAAAAAGAAAGTGAGCCTGTTTATCCGTTCGACAGGTGTCTACCAAACCCCTTCATCCAAATAAACAGACTCACGCTGTTAGCGTGAGCACTGCTATTATACAAGGATGAAGATGTCGGTAAAACATCTTACTATTGTATTATTTCAGAAGTTCTAATTGTTTGGTAGACTTTGTCGAACGCGAAATAATAGCCAATGCTGTTGTTAAATATGTCTTGTATCGTTATTATGGCGATACGGGTGCAAAGATAGTGAAAGGTTTGCAAGTGTGCAAATGTTCAGTCGGGAGTTTAGTTAAGAATTGTGAGTAGTCAAAACAAGACCAAAAGAGGTACAAAAGTAATACAAGAACTATAAGTGGTAGGGTAGTGGTAGGATAGTGGTAGGGTAGCAGTA
>CAVEFV010000090.1:0-7996 GCA_963615025.1 Firmicutes bacterium CAG:95
ATATGAAAATCATTCCGTTACAGCAATTTTAGGTACAAGAAATGTCTATTAGCCCAAAAAATCATAATCTACTATCAATAAGCAATCCATAGCCCCTTTTTGCAACCGCAAAAACACTATACTATTAACCAATTCTTATTTTACAACCACTTGCAAAGTCCGTTGTTCCCCGTTTTGTATAACGATATGGAGCATATAAACTCCCGACCTGTTTGGCGCCTTCATCTCACCATATCCTGTGCAACGCATTGACTGCTGAGGTATACCCAAACTATTATATAGTACAACACTTGCTTCTGTATCGCTCTGTATAGTAATAGTCTCACCGCCAGTCAACAGGGTAGGACGAACGCTCACTACATTTTGCTTTGATTGGGTAGTAGTTATCTTGATAGGACAACTGAACAAATCTACAGAACCATTGCGGGTAAGCAGCACACTATACTCATCTGCACTATTCAAAGGTTCGTTGCTATGATAATAAGAGCCGGTCGCTCCATCAATCGGCTGACCATTCTTATACCACTGATAAGAAGTGAAGGTGTAACCGCCGTTCTTGTCCGCATTGTAGAGTGTGAGGACATTATCCCATTTCTGTCGGATAATGCTCGATGGATATAACACATCAAAACGGATAGGCAACTCAATTACCTGCTGACAAATAGTGTCCTCTATCGAAATCGTAGCCTCATAACTATTGGGCGAGAAATATTGCATATCCGTCACAAAATTCCCGTTCTCTTCACGCACGGGGATGGTCTTACCCTGACAGGTAATCCACATATCTCCTAAATCACCCTTCACATAAGTATAAGGGAAGTACAATGATTCGTCGTCGCTACAGAATGTCTGCTTTTCATTGTAGTTCGACAATTCCAAACAGGTCAAGATATGTAAGTCGAGATATACTGTACTGTCACACCCTGCTGCATTAATGCCATGCCACTCGTACCGACCAGATTGGTAATACATCTGACCATTCCAATAGCAACTGTCGTGAGCCATCAAAACAATAGTACTGTCAGTTTTCAAGCCTACCTCTAAATTGAATATAACAACACTGTCGCAGTCAAAATGAACGGTATCTGTAGTAGCCTCCGTATAGGTTTGTCCGCCGTAATTAAATGTTTCGCCCTCACAAATAAAGAATTTCCGTTTAACGGTGTCCGGTCGGACAACATGAATTGCAATACTCACATCTTCGGGAGGATAGGTGGTCAAAGGACAATCCTTATGAGCATATACGGTGGCTCTAATATCGTACCAACCTGGTGATTCGTAGGTATAGTCAAATTCAATATTAGGAGTTCGCATACTGCCTTTTTTGCTGGAGCCATCACCCATATCCCAGTCAGCATAGTCGATAATATCACTACCAACTTGCGCATTGAGGTGAATCGGCTCTCCAATACAATAAGTTATATCAGAGGTACTACCGTCTTGCCATGTCTGATTGGCAATCTCTATACCTCTTCGCACGGCAGCAGAACCGACGCTGTAAGCATAACTCTCATCATCACCATTGCCATATACATGAGCAATAAAACCATCGGCTCCTTTTAAGTTATAAGTCGTTTCTGTGTTAATAGTAAGAGGCACACGAGCATAAGAGTACTTAGTTCCAGTAACAGGTGTAAAATCCGCCGCACTCACAAGATTGTTGCTATAGCGTCCTGCGCGTACTTCACACAACTCAATAGTACCGACATTCGTCGTTTCTGTAACGATATTTACAAAATGCCGATTCGTTTTATTGGTGTTCATTACACCAAAGGTAATTTCATTAATCTTCTGCTCTATAGGACTCACCCAAGTCATAGAAGGGTCTCCGTAGCCTTTGTAGATTTCAGTGGGAACATCATCATCCTTACTTGTATAGGAGTTGCCTGTATCATAGTTGTACAATGCAACAGGACATGAGGTTGTTATGTATGCAGCATCTTCCACAAAACAATAGGCTTCTGGCAATGTAGTATTTTTCATTTTCTTAGTAATAGCCAATTCAAATTCGAAGGTCTCATGAGCTGCTAAGGTCGTAATTTGGATACCATCTATAGAAAGCGTAGTACCATCTTCCATCGCCGTTACACGAAAACGGTTGGCATCTTTCTCTTTCGAACGGGTTACGATAAACTCTCGTCCCCAATAGTCTGTAGGAATAGCCTGTTCATAATTGATATCGCGAGCAGAAACATTGTTGGGAGTACGCGTACATACATCTCCGTTAAAGACGGCTACTTTCTTGCCGCCTTTTGCCTTAATGGTACTACCCGACAACGATACACTCTGTGCGTCGGCTTCATTACCTTCTTTGCTACAAATGTAATATACCTGACCTTTGTTTAGCGTAACCGTAAAGGCAGTATCTTTAGGCTTGCCGCAATATGTGGTATTGTACGGAGTAATCTCAACCTCTGTATTATCCTCGGTTGCTAATACACAGAAGTTACTGAAAGAGGTACCTTCATTAGCGTACGGAGGATATTCCTGTATAATATAATCTGACTGCAAGGCAGTAATCGGCAATATATTAGTAGCGTCAAAGGCACACTCGTAGCGTATAGAAGCAAACACCGACATATCTTCCGTACATGTTACTCGTAAGCCGGTACTATACTTCTGTCCTGATGCAGTAGCCCATTGTTTTGTTACATTGTTTCCAAAAGGATATATTTCACTTTGTGGAATATCTTTTATCTCTAACCAACCTGTACCCGATGGTATAGGATAAGTCTTTGACCAACCTGTGATGGGGTTTGTTACGGTTACAGAACCTGAACGGCTCTTCGATGATACGCATATATAAAACTCTGCGCTCGTGCCTTTATCTTGAGGCGCACGACCTAAGGTTAACGCTACCCAGAACTCCTTTCCTTCTGTGCCCGCTGCTCCAAAGACTTGCCAACAACTCAGCAATAACAGACCAATAAGTATATAAATGTGTTTTTTCATAATATGGACGATGAATTTTATGTTACAGTATTTCTATTTCTACACGACGGTTATTCTGTCTTCCTTCATCCGTATCGTTTGTGTCGATAGGTTGTTTCTCGCCGCGTCCTTCTGCCTCGATACGACTTGCGTCGATGCCTCGTTCTATCAAGTCTTGACGAACGGCGTTGGCGCGACCTTCCGATAAGCGTTGGTTAGCCTCGTCTTTACCTACATTGTCGGTATGACCGATAATGCGTATGCGTATCTCTTGATTACGATTAAGGTAAGAAGCAAGTTCCTCTAGCGATTCTTCTGAGGAGGATAATATACGCGTCTTGTTTGTTGCAAAGAACATATTCTTCATGATGAATACTTCTCCTTTCTTGATGGGAGCAAGCATCAAGTGCATACTATCGCCAATATGATATATGACAGTGTCTAATGCTTCGTAGCCAATTTGTTCGATGTGTATTGAGTAAGGTATGTTATCCTCTAACATGACTTGTGAACTACCGTTGACAGTATCAGTCCGCAATGTATAATCGACGGCCTTTGTTGCTTGGTTGATAATTTGAACATTGGTGGAAATAACTGCCCCCGTCTCTTTATCGGCAACGCTTGCACGGAAGATAGGTCTTCGTTGCATATAGATCTTAACAGGTACCAATATACCCGGAGAATCCACAGAAAAAGCCATTGTAGTGGGATAATAGTTGGCTGCTTTAGCCTCTGCTATATATTCGCCTACGGCTGTTCGCTGTTTGATGCTACCTTTAGTCAAGGTCTTTGCTTTCATCACCACACGATTATTTACGCTGTTATGTACTTGTACAATAGCCGTATTAATCATCTGCATACTTTCCTTATCATATACCTCTATCTCTGCTGCAGAAGGAGGCGCAGGTATAGGACGGATTTTTTTACCCGGTATCTCAAATTGAACTGCGAATTTAACACCTATAAAGAGATTATTGACTTTCGTATCTGTCAGAGATAGCATACTATTAGTTGCTAGAGGAAAGGGATTTGTCTGACTGAAAGTTAAGGGTAATGCGCCTGTCGGCTTATTGGTATTCAAGATACCATATTCTGCAAACACACCTACCTTATAGTGTATGTATTCTCTGCCGAATGGTAGCCGTTCGCCAGGTTTGGTTTGTCTTTTCTTTTTCTTTTTGTCAGGTTGTGCTTGTAGCCATTCATCCAAATCGATACCAAATTCTGCGCATAGACTCAGACTTGGCTGTTGCAGTGATAACTTATAATTATCGTTTGCCTTATCTGGTACAGTGTGAATACCTAAACCATAGGGTTCAAGTAGTGCGTCGTCTTTTACGACTATGTCATATTGACCATGTTGTTTATAATTACCGAACACACCATATCCTACCTTTGCACCTGCCATAAAGTAATAGCGTGAGAATTGCGCTCCAAAGAGTATGGGTAGGCCTACATGGCCTATATTACGCGTTTCGAGTAGTTTGTCGGTTATATAATAGTAATCTCCGCTATACGGACTCTCCAAGTGTCGCTTTAGGTTGAATTCATAAGCCGATGTGGAATTGAGATAGGTGAAATCTAATCCTGTCTCGAATCGAAAAGCGCCGTATTGTAGTTCATAGGTAAGTGCTATACCTGCACCAGGACCACCCTTTAGTGAATGATACATATAGTTATTGTCCAACTCACTTGGTTGATTGATGTTGGCATAGTTGGAGGACATTTTGTCCATTACCCCTGCATAACCCACCTTTGCACTCAGATTGAACAGACTGATAACTTCGGTTTTTGGATTACTCAATTCTTCTTGCTGTTGCAGCCATGCTTGTTTCTGCTGTTCTTCCGCTTCCTGTTTTTCGGCTAATGCTTTTGCTGCGCGTTCCTGTTGTTTAGCACGCTCTTCTTGTTTTTCTGCTGCTGCTTTCTGTTGTGCCTTTTTCTTCTTTGCCTGTTCTTTTTGTTTCTGTGCTTTTTTCTTATCCGCTTCTTTCTTTTTCTTTGCTTGTGCAGCCGCCTTTTGTTTTTGCGCCGTTGTTTGTGGCGTTGCCGCATAGGCAACCATTGAGCATTCTGAAGTGTATGCAGCACTCAGTAAGATACAAAGAACAAATAGTCTATATAGTAGTGTTTTCATTGTTGTCTCTCCTCTTGGTCTTATTGAACTATAAACTTGAAGTTACGCTCTTTCTTGTCGGTTGTGACTCTTAAGATATAGAAGCCCTTCTCTGTAGGAACCTGTATGGTTGTTCCGCCTTTGGGTATTGCTTCTTTATGGATAATAGTACCATTGATATTTAGCCATTGTATCTGTGCATCGTTGGTCGCATTGACAAAGATTACTTCTCCTGTTTGTGCCGTATTTCCCGATATTGTGATAGTAGAGTCCGGCCTAAACTTATAATTATCCTCATTTTCGACAAACTTCTTTGCACAAGTGCAAGTCATTACCTCCGAGTCAGTACCTTTGTTTATAGTGAAGCAGAGATAGAATCCTTCGTCTTGCTCTTCCTCATTTAATTCGGATTTATCCAGGTTTGCGCTTCGTTGCCCTTCTACTGCTGTGCTGTCGGTTGTTCTATACCACTGGAAATCACTGAGTGATTGTCCTTCGAAGTATGAGGCAAGTAATCCCAATACATCATTGAAGCGTTGTGATAGTACATCGTTGTCGTAACTCAGCATAAAGAGTAGTGTAGTGTCGATATTACCACACTCGGATGTTACTGACAGGTTGATACCATATTCTACGCCCTGTTGTGCATTGTCGGGAATAGATATGCCGAAATAATGATTTGTTATTACGAGTTCGCTATCTTTGAAACCTGCTTGTTTTGCTGCTTCGTTGTAGGTGATAGTTTGATCTGCTAACGGAATACCTGATTCGTTGCTGTAGTATATCTTTCCGATAAACGGTTCTCCCTCTACTTTACAAGGTATGTCAACTGATGTGATGCTGAATGTGAGCCTTCCGATACTTACTTTGATAGGTATGCTATCCATTGCAGATTGTCCGACGCATAAGTTTGATGACTTTCTGTATATAAGTGCGTAGGCGTGATAGATACCGTCTTGTGCATAGTAGTGTTTGATAGCAGAACTATCACTACCTGATGCGTCGGTATATGGTTCGGAGTTGTCTCCAAAACCCCATACGATTTTTTCGAAGTTGTAGTTTAGTTTGCAGCCGAATTCGATAGTATCGATACCACAGAGTGTATTGTCTTCGCTATCGGGCGTAAATTCTTGTCCGTTGATCGTGATGGTTGAAGACAGTGGTTTGGTTGCGCCTCCTGCGGAGTATCCATAGGACTCGTTCTCGGTGAAGCCGTATACATGTGCAATGAAGTTGCTACCTTCGCTCTTCAGGGTATGTGTTTCGGCGGTATTCCCCAAACTCTTTTGTGCAAAATAGTAGGTGGTGGAACCGTCAATCAGAGAGAAATCGCTACTGATTGATATACCGTCCAAAGTCATTAGTTCAGGTTTATCGGTTACTATATTAGTATAGTGGTAGGTTGTTCCGTTCTTGCTCTCATAGGTAGCAAAGGTTATCTGGTCGATTTGTTGTTCGATAGGGTTTATCCACAGCATAGCAGGGTCACCATTGTTATTCTTATCACCATCGTATTGTTGTGATACCATGAATAAGTGTACTGCGCAGGGGCAAGATGTTTCCAATATGCAACTCTTACCGTTGATTAGAGGTTCTGCCAATGTACCATAGGATTCTCCTATCTCGAATTCCCAATACTGCTTTTTTTCGGTACTGAAGTCGAAAGTATGTACCAAGTTTCCATTGATACGGACCTCTGTACCATCGTTGAGTGCCATTACGCGGATGATATCTCGTTTCCTGTTCATTGATGCGGTGATGGCAAATGTACTCCCCCAATATTGTGTAGGCATCGCTTGAGAGAATATGTGGTCTCGTTGCTTTTTCTGATAGGGGATGTTGGTGTGTGGACAACCCTGGAATACTGCGATCTTCTTGTTGTCTTTGGCTTTCACATAGGTGCCGCTTAGGTCTCCGTCGATGCCGTCTGCTTTTCCTGTCCATACATAGAATACTTCGCCTTTTTTGAGTTTCGGACTAAGCAAGGTGTCGCCTAATTGATAGTTTCTGTATTTTTCGTACTCGGGATACATTTCGTAAACCCGATCTCCCCACGAGTTTAGTTCCCGTTCGTAGTTACGATAATCGCTTGTCCGTACGGTTGGGCAGTATTCGACCTCGGTGTTATCTTCCGTTGCTATGATTGCGAAATGCGAGCCTTGTGTTGCGCTTGTTCCTGCATGGTCGGAGGGAGTATATGTCTGTATCATATAACTATCCAACAGAGATTTAGTCGGTATGATATTAGTGGCATCGAATGTTGCTTTCTTGTAGTTGGTAGCGAATAGCGATATATCGGCCGTTGCGGTTACATGGAGTGCGCAAGTATCCACTTTCTCGGAATTGACGGCATAGCATATTTTGCCGGTTGTGGTCATTGCGTTGCGGGCATTATCAACGAGTACATTGCCCTCGTCGTAGATTTTGACAAGTCCTAATTGCCCTGCGGTTACCTGTACTGTTTCGCTGTAGGATGTAAAGGGGTTTTCTATTGTTACCTCGCAATCTTCCCGAGAGGAGATAGACAGCGATAGCGTCAGCGTGTTGTTATCGTCTTGGTCAGCCTGTAGGAAAGTTACCCAGAAATCTCTTCCTTCCGTAGTTTGACCGTCGCTGCTTTGAGCGTGTAGTGTGTTTGTACTGATTAGGCTTAGTAAGCCACTGATAAACAAAGAATAAAATATCTGTTTTTTCATGATATTTATGAATTAAACAATGCTTTTATACCTATTTGAAGAATGCATTTTTTTCTACTTGCAAAAGTATTTGTTAACTTATGTATAGGCGTGCAATAATTGGCATAATGTGTGGAAAAATCTGCGAAGGGGGATAGTTCGGAGTTGAGGGGAGTTTGTTTAGTTGAAAGTGGATAGCTGATAGTTGATAGAAGTTGAGTGTTTAGAGTTGAGCGTTGAGAGCAGTTTTTTAGTTGATGAGTTTAGGAGTTTA
>CAVEFV010000091.1:0-7850 GCA_963615025.1 Firmicutes bacterium CAG:95
AGCCATAGCACGCTATGGCTCTACAGCGGGCAATGAACATACAATTAACAAGTAATAATTAACAATTAACATACAAAGGGGACATGAGAGCCATAGCACGCTATGGCTCTACAGCGGGCATAAGCGTTGGATGAAACATCTGTGAGGAGTAGAGAGGCATAGTATGCTACGGCTATGCGGACACTATGGAGGTTGTGTCGTTGTTGGCTGCGCAGGGAATAGGAGATGCTACGCAATAGGCAAGTGGAAAGTAGGGATTGGGGAGGGATTGTTATGGATTTTGCAAAGGAGTTGGAATATAGTATTTTATTATGTGGAAAAAAATATGTATCTTTGCGCACTCTTTTTGCGAAAGAGATTAAAGTATGCAGGTGTCTGCATATCAGTGACATAGGTACAAAAGAATATGCAACAGATTAGGAACATTGCTATTATTGCTCATGTGGACCATGGTAAGACGACCTTGGTTGATAAGATGCTTTATACCGCCCATTTGTTTCGTGATAACGAGCAGAAAGGGGAATTGATATTGGATAACAACGAGTTGGAGCGTGAGCGTGGTATTACGATATTGGCGAAGAATGTTAGTATTGATTACAAGGGTTACAAGATAAACATTATCGACACACCGGGTCACGCGGACTTTGGAGGAGAGGTGGAGCGAGTGCTGAATATGGCGGATGGTGTGTTGCTCTTGGTGGATGCCTTTGAGGGACCTATGCCGCAGACCCGTTTTGTGTTGCAGAAAGCATTGCAGATGAACTTGAAGCCGATAGTGGTTATCAATAAGGTGGATAAACTGAACTGCCGTCCAGACGAGGTGCAGGAGGCTGTGTTTGACTTGATGGTTAATTTGGATGCGACGGAAGAGCAGTTGGATTTTCAGACGATTTACGGTTCGGCGAAGAATGGTTGGATGTCGGATGATTGGCATAAGCCGACGGATAATCTGACTGCGTTGATGGATGCTATTATAGAGTATATTCCTGCGCCACAGGTATTGGAAGGTACTCCACAGATGCTCATCACTTCACTTGATTATAATCCTTATGTAGGGCGAATAGCAGTGGGTCGTGTGCATCGTGGTACGCTTCGGGACGGTATGAATGTGACTCTTGCAAAGAAAGACGGTACGATGTTGAAGACGAAGATCAAGGAGTTGCATACTTTTCAGGGAATGGGTCATGTGAAGACGGATGCAGTGAGCAGTGGAGATATATGCGCGTTGATAGGGATTGACAGTTTTGAGATAGGGGACACGATATGCGACTATGAACATCCTGAAGCGTTGAAGCCTATAGCGATAGACGAACCTACGATGTCGATGGTATTTACCATAAACGATTCTCCTTTCTTCGGTCAAGACGGAAAGTATGTTACTTCGAGGCATATACAAGAGCGTTTGAATAAAGAGTTGGAGAAGAATCTTGCGTTGCGTGTGGAGCGTGGTACGGATGAGAACTCGTGGCATGTGTTCGGTCGCGGGGTACTTCATTTGAGTGTCCTTATTGAGACGATGCGTAGAGAGGGCTATGAGTTACAGGTGGGGCAGCCGCAAGTTATCATCAAGGAGATTGACGGAGTGAAATGCGAGCCGATAGAGCAACTTACGGTGAATACGCCGGAAGACTGCTCGGGTAAGATAATAGAGTATGTATCAACGCACAAAGGAGATATGACCAAGATGGAGATGGTGAATGACCGTGTACAGTTGGAGTTCACTATTCCGTCGAGAGGAATTATCGGTATGCGTACATTCGTGATGAACATGAGTGCGGGTGAGGCGATTATGTCGCACCGTTTCCTTGAGTTCGCGCCATACAAAGGCGAGATAGTAAAGCGGAACAACGGTTCGTTGATTGCGATGGAGGGAGGGACTGCCTACGCGTACGCATTGGATAAACTACAGGACAGGGGTCGGTTCTTTATCAATCCCGGAGAAGAAGTGTATGCGGGACAGGTGGTCGGCGAGAATGCAAAGGAAGGGGATATTGTGATCAATGTTACGAAATCGAAGAAGTTAACGAATATGCGTTCAAAGTCAGCGGATGACAAAGCGGTGTTGCCACCTCCTGTTATCTTCTCGTTGGAGGAGGCATTGGAATACATCAAGGAGGACGAATATGTGGAGGTTACACCTCATTTTATGCGTATCCGTAAGATTATTCTTGATGAGACGGAGCGTAAGCGTGCGAAGGTGCGTACAGAAAACAACGGATAATAATATAAACTGAAAAATAATAGAATCATGCAAGTAGTAAAGAAAGACATTGATCAACTGAATGCTACTCTGACCATTACGATAGAGCCTATCGACTATGAAGAGAAGGTAGTAAAAGAGTTGAAGAACATTCGTCAGAAAGCCAATATTCCAGGCTTCCGTCCAGGTATGGTGCCTGCATCGTTAGTGAAAAAGATGTATGGCAAGGCAGTACTTGGCGAGGAGGTGAATAAGGCCATAAACGAGGGTATATACAAGTACATTCAAGAGCAGCAATTAAACATCTTGGGTGAGCCTCTTCCCAATGTGGAAGACACTCCTGATATTGATTGGGACAATGACACAAGTTTTAGTTTTGCGTTTGATATTGCTGTTGCACCTGTGTTTGATGCGAATTTGAGCAACAAAGACACGATTACCTACTACGAAATAAAGGTAGATGATGATATGGTGAACAAGCAAATAGAGTCATATCGTTCGAATTTCGGCTCTTATGTTGAGGCAGAGCAAGTGGAGGACGGAGATATTGTGAAAGGTATTCTGACAGAGCAGAAGGAGGAAGGTATCCGGAAGGAGGATGCTATTTTGTCGCCTCGTTATATGGAAGACAAAGAACAGCAGAAGTTATTTATTAATGCCAAGAAGGGTGACATCATCACTTTTAACCCCAAGAAGGCTTTCGGCAATGAGGCAGAGGTGGCTTCGCTGTTAGGTATCAAGAAAGAAGAGGCCGGTGAGCATGCCGGTGATTTCACTTTTGAGATTACCCATATTACCCGTCATGAGATGGCAGCAGTGGATGCAGAACTATTTGCGAAGGTATATGGTGCGGATGCCGTTGCCGATGAGGAGGCTTTCCGTACCCGTATTCATGATGATATTCAGAAGGGTCTTACAGCAGATGCAGATTATCAGTTCGGTAAAGATGCGAAGAAGGCTGTACTAAAGAAGATGGAAGGTTTGACATTCCCGGATGCATTCCTGAAGCGTTGGATTCTGGCAAACAATAAAGACTTGACGGCAGAGAAGTTGGACGAAGAGTATCCGGAGTTGCTCAAAGGCTTGTGTTGGGATCTTGCCTTAGACCAACTGCTGAAGCATTATGATATTAAAGTGGAGAAAGAGGATATGGAGGCCTTTGCCAAAGATATTACTCGTATGCAGTTCTTGCAATATGGCATGAGTAATGTGGATGACTCCCTCTTGACACAGTATGCCAATCAGATGTTGAAGGACGAGAAACAGTTGCGTGCTATTGTTTCGCGCGTAAGCGAGAACAAGGTGTATGAGGCACTGAAGGGCGTTGTTAAACTCAAGAAAAAGGCTATCTCTCAAGAAGAGTTCAACAAATTGCTTACTGCATAGGTAGGTATAATCTTGTAGGATAAAGGCTGTCTGATGGGTTCACCAGACAGCCTTTTTGTTTTTAAGGGTGGTGGATAAGAAAAAAAGCATAGTTATGACGGATTTTCTTGCATAGTTTGTAGAATTGTTATACCTTTGCAGTCGATTTCCCAATAAGGGAGTTGTTTTGGTTTAATGGATTGTTGCCCAGGTGGCGGAATCGGTAGACGCGCTGGTCTCAAACACCAGTAGGTTCACCCCTGTGCCGGTTCGACCCCGGCCCTGGGTACATATAAGGAAGAGGACTCTATTCAAAGAGTTCTCTTCTTTGTTTTTCATATATGGTTCCTTTATTGGAGAGATAATAGTTGTTTGCGCAAGTCTTTAGGTGAGAGGCCTGTGCGTTTTTTGATGTACTTTCCAAAGAAAGACTGGTTAGGAAAGTTCAATTCGTCTGCAATCTGTTGGATAGTTAGGTTGGTTGTTTGCAGTAGGATTTTGGTTTCTTCGACAACGCAACATTCTATCCATTGCAATGCAGAAGACCCGCTAACTTGTTTGACTATGGAAGATAGGTATTTGGGTGTGATACACAATTTATCTGCATAGTATTGCAATTCCCGATGGTGTTTGAAACCTACAGACAATTCCCGAATAAAGTTGGTGAATACTTCTTCTTGTCTTCCATTGGCGATGGTGGTATGTAGTGTTGCCTCGTGTGCATAGAGGTTGCATATTTTGGCAATCATGGCTTGAAGGATTGCCCTTGCTGTGTTCTTTCGGAATATATTGTCGGTGTTGCAAAGTTCGGTAAAGAGTAGTTGGTAGTATTCAGTAAGCCACAATACATCTTGTTGGTTGAGGGTTTCGCAGGGATTGTTTCGTATGTAGAGCAATAGAGGTACAACTATCCGTTGGAATTGCACGACCTCTGCAAAGAGTTTTCTATCACAACTGATGAAGATTGGTTTGAAGTCGGTGGATGTTTCGACCACCCTTACGAGTTGTCCGGGTAGAATAACGATGTATTTATTTTGTGAGAATTGGTATCGTTGGTTTGCTATTTCTACACAGCAGTTTCCTTCGAGGCATATCCCAAAGACAGCCATCTCAATACGAATAGTTTCGCTTCGAAGTTCTGTCTGTGAGATATTGTCGAAGAGTACTATTTCGTCGCTTGCAAATGCTCTATCGGCTTGGTTTTGTATGTTCCATTCTTGCAGTTTCCGTTGCAAGTCGTTTAGGTCGTAGAGTTCCATGTTTGTGCGGCGTATTTAGTATGTAATGTTTATCCTAATTTTTTGAGGAGTTGTTTCATATCGACTGCTTGCCCGATGATATGTGGCAGTTGGTCGATAGCAACTCTTTCTTGTTGCATAGTATCCCTTAAACGAACGGTGACGCAATTATCTTGCAGTGTATCGTGATCGATTGTTATACAGAATGGTGTGCCTATAGCATCTTGTCTGCGATAGCGTTTGCCTATACTATCTTTCTCGTCGTAAGCACAACGGAAGTCGTATTTGAGGAGGGTCATTACTTTCTGTGCCTTTTCAGGTAGCCCGTCTTTTTTAACAAGCGGCATAATACATGCTTTGGTGGGTGCAAGTACGGGCGGCAGATTAAGCACTACCCTTGTTTCGCCGTTGTCGAGTGTTTCCTCTTTGTATGCTGCACACATTACGCTCAGGAACATGCGGTCTACTCCGATGGATGTTTCAATGACATAGGGGGTATAACTTTGGTTCAGTTCGGGGTCGAAGTACTCTATTTTCTTGCCGCTGTATTTAGCGTGTTGCGACAGATCGAAGTTGGTTCGGCTATGGATTCCCTCTACTTCTTTGAAGCCGAAAGGCATTTGGAACTCTATATCAGTGGCTGCATTAGCATAGTGTGCCAGTTTTTCGTGGTCGTGGAAACGATACTTTTCGTCCCCTAATCCGAGTGCTTTATGCCAATTGAGCCTATATGTTTTCCAGTATTCAAACCACTTCATCTCTTCTCCCGGTCTTACGAAAAATTGCATTTCCATTTGTTCGAACTCGCGCATACGGAAGACGAATTGTCGTGCGACTATCTCGTTACGGAAGGCTTTCCCTATTTGTGCGATGCCGAAAGGTATTTTCATGCGTCCTGTTTTCTGTACATTAAGAAAGTTGACGAATATACCTTGTGCTGTTTCAGGTCGGAGGTAGATTCGCATTGCCCCGTCGGCTGTAGAGCCCATCTCTGTTTGGAACATTAAGTTAAATTGCCTTACATCAGTCCAATTTCGTGTTCCTGATATGGGGCAGACTATTTCTTCGTCGAGTATGATTTGCTTGAGTTCAGCAAGGTTGTTGTCGTTCATTGCCTTGCTGTATCGTTCGTGTAGTGTGTTCCGCCGGTTGATGTGTTCTTGCAGGCGTGTGTTGGTTTGCTTGTAGAGATCTTCGTTGAAGTTTTCGCCAAAGCGTTTGCGTGCTTTATCGATTTCTTTTTGTATTTTGTCGTCGTATTTAGCGATTTGGTCTTCGATAAGCACATCAGCCCGATAGCGTTTTTTTGAGTCGCGGTTGTCTATTAGAGGGTCGTTGAAAGCATCGACATGCCCTGATGCTTTCCATGTGGTGGGGTGCATGAATATGGCTGCGTCGATACCGACTATATTGTCGTGTACAAGTGTCATTGCGTTCCACCAATACTTCTTTATATTATTTTTGAGTTCGACTCCATTCTGCCCGTAATCATATACTGCCCCGAGTCCATCGTAGATTTCACTTGATGGGAATACGAATCCGTACTCTTTGCAGTGTGCGACCATTTTTTTGAAGATTTCTTCCTGTGTTGCCATATTTGTATTCGTTTATAGTATTTGTAATTTGAGCAGCAAAGATACAATGTTTTTGGTTAATAAACAAAAGAGGTCGCATATATATGCAACCTCTTTGTGTGTATTATTACCCTATCGGGTTATTTGATACGGAGTTGTCTTTTGAGTTTAGGTTGATTGTCCCGAAGAAGTTTGCGAGGTGATACTGCTTTGGTTACATTTTCATCTTCTGCCTCTTCTACACCGCACATGTCTTGTGTTACATTAATTTCTGCTGTGAATACCTCAGAGTTGATGGTGGTACCATACATGTTCGCAGCAAGGAATACATAGGTGTCCGGTTCGGTGAAATATTCTTTGGTGTTGACTTCGAAACCACCCGACAATAGATAGAGTGTAATCCATTCACCATAATAATCTACTTCGTCTTCGAAGCATTCTTCTGGGCTGTTGTAATATGCATTAAGCGTGTCTTTTTGGATGTAAAAAATGAAATACTCATCCTCATTTGTTGTTGTTATATTGATAATGGTGTCGCCTTCGTTGTGGTTGAATGAGATGATGTTCTCGCTTTTTTTCAATTCGGGAGTAGTGAACTCTTTGGTTGTTATATCTCCTACCCGTTTCATTTCGTTCAGATCAACTTGGAATGCGAAAACATAGTGTTTGGTTGAAGGGTCGAGTTCTTCATATTGGTATTCGTCTAAACCTTTAATTAACATATCTTCGATAGTAATCTCACCATAATATGGTCCATAGTTAGCGTTATACCATTCTACATAGGTCGTAAGGTAGTCAAGCAATGAGTCGGCAAAGGCTTCGATGCTTGCGTATTCTTGTAAATCATCTTCTTCCAATAGATCGGTGTAGTAATAAACCGTGTCGTTAGAAGGTTTTACGGAAACATTGGCGGTAGTAGCCGTGATGTCGGAGACAGTGATCTCGAAAGTAGTTGCTGTAGGTGTCGGAGTTGGATTGGGGTTTACAGGATCGCAGGCAACAAGAGCGACCATTGCTCCCATGAGCAGTAAGTTAAATAACTTTTTCATTGTGTTGTTGTTTTAGTTGTTATTATGATAAAATAATTTGTTATCAGTGTTTGGGCTGACAATCTGGCGACAAAGGTATGGTTTATTTTTCTGTTTTGCAAGTTTTTGGATTTTTTTTGTTGCAGGGGGGTATGATGTTATTCATTTCTTTTTGGTTGAGTGTTTAGAGTTGAGCGTTGAGCGCAGTTTTTTAGTTGATGAGTTTAGGAGTTGATGTGTTTATGCGTGGTTTAATGGGTAGAAAGGGTTAATTGGGTTTAACGGGAACATATAGTTTGTTCTTTGAAGGTGAGTTGAGAGCCATAGCATGATGTTCTTATGAAGGCTGCGCCGTTGAAGGTTTTGCATTAGTAGGGAATATGGAGGTGAGAGGGGAACATATTGTTTTTCTTTTGAAGTGGAGTTGAGAGCCATAGCACGCTAT
>CAVEFV010000092.1:0-7799 GCA_963615025.1 Firmicutes bacterium CAG:95
CTACAGCGGGCAATAAACATACAATTAACAAGTAACAATTAACAATTAACATGCGTAGATGATATGAGAGCCATAGCACGCTAATGGCTCTACACCGGGCAATAAACATACAATTAACAAGTAACAATTAACAATTAACATGCGTAGATGATATGAGAGCCATAGCACGCTAATGGCTCTACACCGGGCAATAAACATACAATTAACAAGTAACAATTAACAATTAACATGCGTAGATGATATGAGAGCCATAGCACGCTAATGGCTCTACACCGGGCAATAAACATACAATTAACAAGTAACAATTAACAATTAACATGCGTAGATGATATGAGAGCCATAGCACGCTAATGGCTCTACACCGGGCAATAAACATACAATTAACAAGTAACAATTAACAATTAACATGCGTAGATGATATGAGAGCCATAGCACGCTAATGGCTCTACAGCGGGCAATTAACATGAAATTAACAAGCAATCAGGAATGAGGAATTAGGTATTGAAAGTTGATGAGTTTAGGAGTTGATGTGTTTATGGAGTTATAGGGTACAGGAAATTGGCGGGTAATTGTTCTTACCTCTTGTTTATTTAGCACGATAATTGTACCTTTGCGGGATGATGTGTTAAACAGAAGATACCGAAAGAGGAAAAATCTATGAAGATAAAGAGAATATTGTTGGCATGTTTGTTATGCCTGAGTGCAGTTGTTGCGATGGCAGTGCCTGCTTCACCTGAAGTATTTACGGTTATACAGTCGGACGGCAGTGTTTTGCGCGTGCGTCAGATAGGCGACGAATGGGGTTCGTATATGCTAACGGAGGACGGTTATGCCGTCAGAAAGAACGCCGCAGGATACTGTTATCTGCGTTTTACGGAGCAAGGCGAAGAGCAGGAAACCGATGTGTTGGCGCATGATTTATTGTTGCGTAATTCAAGCGAAAAGGCCTTTTTAGGCAGTATGCAGAAGGGCATTGTGGTATCGGAGCAAGTGCAAGAGCAACGCCGAGTAGCCCAACAGAAGCAGGCCGTGTCGTCGTATCCGCTAAAGGGTTCGCCCAAGAGTATTGTCATCTTGGTTAATTTCTCTGACCTGAAGTTTATTATTCCGAATCCGCAGGAGGCTTATTCCCGTCTGTTGAACGAAAAAGGTTACTCCGACAACAACGGCATAGGTTCGGCATGCGACTATTTCGAGGCATGCTCGAACGGTGTATTCTCGCCTCAGTTTGATGTGTATGGTCCATACGATTTGGACGATTCGTATTCGTATTACGGTGCGAACTCGGGCAGCAGCCATAATGTGCGGGCTCGTGAGATGATTGTACAGGCATGCACGAAGGCATACGAGGCGGGTGTCGATCTGTCGCAATATGATACGGACGGCAATGGCGTGGTTGACAATGTCTTTGTTTATTATGCCGGACATAATGAGGCAGAAGGAGGAGGGGAGAATACCGTTTGGCCGCACCGCTCAGTAGTGGTCAATTCCCCCACTTACGGGTCGGTCCGTATTTTCGATTATGCCTGTACCTCCGAACTTCGTTCGAGCAGAGGGAGTCAGATGTGCGGTATCGGTACATTCTGCCACGAGTTCGGGCATGTGTTAGGACTGCCTGATTTTTATGATACCGACAATTCGTATCGTTACACGGTAGGCAACTGGTCGATTATGTGCAGCGGCAGTTACAACGGTAACGGCAAGACTCCACCCGCCTATACCGCTTATGAGCGGTTTATGTTGGGTTGGTTGTCGCCCGTACAGTTGACGGAAGCCGGTCGCTACAGTCTGGCTCCGTTGAACACAGATAACACGGCTTATTTGATTGCGAACGGCGTACATAACCTGTCGGGTTCTAATCCGAGTCCTGCAGAGTTCCTATTGCTCGAGAACAGGCAGTATGTAGGTTGGGACACCCCTTCGACCTGCCTTGCGGGTTCGGGTATGTTGATATGGCATATCATTTACAGTGCTTCGGCATGGTCGAACAATACGCCGAACAATGGTACGCAGTTGCGTTACTATGTGGAGGCGGCACACGGGGGTACGCAAACGGCATCGTTGGCGAGTGATCCGTTTCCCGGAACGAAAGGCGTTACGCAGTTCAGTCCGAAGTTGTCGGACGGCACGATACTATCTCCGCTGTTGGATATACAAGAGTTAGGCACAGATATATCGTTCGTTTACAAGAACGACGGCGTTCAGAAGTTCCTGTTCTTCCCTTCGCAGTTGGATGAGTTCCTGTCGTATTACGATAGCGGCAAGCGACGCTCGACGCCTGCCGTGCAACCGATGTTGTTACAAGGTATGTCGCTCGACCCTGCGCAGGTGGTTACGATGACGAGCAAAGACGGTTTCCAAGTGTCGTTGGATTCGGTGGAATGGGGAACCTCGTTGAGTATGCCGGTGCTGGCAGATTCAACGCTTGAGCAAGGTTTCTGGTTGCGTTATAATCCGCAGGCGGTAAAGTGCAACACCGTGACGAGCAGTTTGATGGTTCGTCAGGAGAACAATATGGAAATTTTGTCGTTAGCAGGTTCGTCGCCACGCCCGACCTACATCACAGAGCCACAGTTCAAGGAGTTTACGAATGTGACGCCTTATACTGCCATAGTCAATTGGGAGCCGCAGTCGGATGCGGAGGCATATTATCTGACCGTGTATGAATTGCAGGATAATCAGAGTACGACGGTGCAAAGTTTTGAGAATTTCGCTTCTGAAGTAAGCATAATAGAAGAGGGATGGAGCAGTAATTTTGTTCGTGTGACAAGCACGGCTCACTCCGATGGCACTTATTCGATCTGGTTCAAGGAGAATGACGAGGAGGTAAGCACGCCGACCTATATTCAGCCTATCACGGCATTGTCGTTCTGGTATAACGCCTTTACGACGAGCGACGAGACGGTGGGTGTGATTAGTCTGAACGCCTACAACGGCACAGAGTGGAAGAAGGTGGATGAGGTGGAGGTGTTGCGTACTTCGCGTAAGCAGACCTTCAGCACTACATTCCGTGCGGAGGATAATTATATTGCCTTCAAATTGGTGTATGAGTCGTTGGGTGGCACGGGTGTAGCGGTGGATGCTTTCAGCGTAACCTGCAGCAAAGAGGCGGTCTATCTGTACAAAGGCAGAGAGTGTACGATTGAGAGTATGAATGTATCGGGGGTTGACCCTGCACTCTATACTTGCTACTATCTGAACGGACTGACGCCAGACAAGGATTACTATCTCCAAATACAGTGCAGCGAGTCGAAGGGATGTGAGGAGCATCTAACGCCTCTTTCGGCACCTATCGTGCTGCATACGCTTGCGGGAGAGGAGGCGGATAGCAGAGCACTGACGGTTGCAATAGACAGCATACATTATGACCGCCCAACCCATGTGGTATATGTACCTATAGCCGATGGAAACAGAACGGTGGGTATTTATGACTTGCAGGGACATTTGGTGTATAGCCAACAGTTGGCACCGCAAGAGAATATCGTGGAGTTACCTACGGAAAGTTTTATACCGGGGAATGTGTATATTGTCAAGTATCACGCTGTGAATGCGATGAAACGCAAGGATAAGGCAGCGAAGATCGTGTTCTGACGATTCCGAAAGGTTTGTTATTTCAACAGGGTGCACCAGTGATGCGTATCGTCGGTGCGCCCGTATTGTATGTCTTGTAATGACCGGTTGAGCAGGGTAGATACCTTGCCCGGTTTTTCTCCGAAGGAGTAGAGTAGATTCTTGTCGGGATCGATGACCGTGGCAACCGGTGCCACCGCTATTGCTGTGCCACAGGCTCCACACTCGTTGAAACGGCTTAACTCGGTGACAGGTATGTGGCGTTGTTCTACCTGCATGCCCAAGTCTTTTGCCAATGTCATCAGACTGCGGTTGGTAACACTCGCCAAGATAGATCGTGAGCGGGGGGTTACATACTTTCCGCCTGCAATATCGCCATTGGGTGCATAGTAGATGCCATAGAAATTGGCCGCGCCACATTCGTCGATATACCGCTTGGTCTTGGCGTCAAGAAAGATGCAGGTCAGTCCTTGCCAGTGGGCAGGTTCGGTCGCCCTGAATGCAGCGGCGTAGTTCCCTCCAGCCTTGTATTGTCCTGTCCCCAAGGGAGCCGCACGGTCGATTTGCCGATTGATGATGAAATGGGAAGAGATGAATCCTTCACGGTGGTAGGGTCCTGATGGTGACGCAATGACAATGAATTCGAAATCTTTGCCAGGGCTGACACTGATACGCGGGGTAAGACCGATCAACAGCGGACGGATGTAGAGGGAAGCACCGGAGTCGTAAGGAGGCAGGTAGTCGATATTTTTCTTGCAGGACAGTTTGACGGCTTCGCAAAACAGGTCGGTCGGAACAGGTTGCATGCACAGTCCTATTGCCGAGTTTTGCATACGGACGGCGTTTTCTTCCATGCGGAATATCCGTACCTTTCCGTCTATACCACGGAAGGCTTTCAGTCCCTCGAAGATTTCTTGTCCGTAGTTCAGTCCTGTGGCGGAGGTATGTATCTTGATATACTTATCTTTGGTTGCCCTTAGTTTTGACCATTGTCCATTCCGGTAGGTCGCACGAATGATGTAGTCGGTTTCTGTGTACGAGAATCCAAGATTCTTCCAATCAAGATTTTTCTGCATAGCGGTAAAGATAGTCTTTGGCTTCAGGGCCTATGTTAAACAGGATGTCCACGATACTTAGGTTGGATAGGAATCCATTCTTTTCGGAAAATATCTGCCAGTAGGGTGGAAAGAATGTGCCGTCTTCGGGGTTGGTATGTTGCAGGCGGGTGAATACACTGTCGTCTGCTTTTTCCCACTGCGAGGTATATTGAATGGTGGCAGGAATATCGAGCAAGCGAAACAGCACCTGCATAAGTTGTGTGTTCCACTGCAGAAGATAGTCGCAGGGTTGTTGGTAGAGGGGTTGTAGAAAGTCTTGATAATAAAAGAAGAAGGGTGTATGCTGGTAGGCGGACACGAGTGCCATCCAGTGTTGGTGCTGCCAAGTTGTCCGATAGTTGATACGGACTTGGTAGGTCTTTTGTGTGGTGATGATACGCCCGTCGCAGGTTGTTTGTTGTTCTGCACGACAAACAGGTACGGTCAGACTTTGCTTGCCGTTACTGCCCGTTATTAGACATCGGTTACGCAAGGTCTGTTTGGGGTAGGTCTCGTGTTGCTCGATGCACAAGCGGACAGTGTCTGTTCCTTGCAGGATGTTATCGTGAAGTAAGGTACAGAAATAACTTATAGGAGGAAGATAGGATGTCGGAAAGACTCTCATGTTATTGTGCAGCGTTGTTGCCGATACGATTCCATCGTATGTGTCCTTGCCCCCAGGGTTTGTCTTTCTCTATACTCAGCCAGATGAAGACAGGTCGTCCTACGATATGATCTTCTGGCACGAAACCCCAGTAGCGGCTATCTGCAGAGTTGTGGCGATTATCGCCCATCATCCAATAGTAGTCCATCTTAAATGTGTAGGGTGTACCTATATGGATGGGCTGATGTTCGTAGGCGTCTGCTATGCGCTTATAGATCCAATAGTTGTCTTCGGTTATCATGATGACCTCTCCTGCGTGGGGCATATATACAGGGCCGTAGTTATCTCGAGTCCATGTGGTATGTCCTAACGGGTATACATCGCCCCCGCGCCATTCAGGCTCTCTCTTTATTTCCTTGATGTGCGGATTTTGCTTGAGTTGTTCAACCATGTTCTTTGTTAGCGGGAAGTGGTAAACAGGCAGTGAGGGGTCCAGTTCCATCGCCAATATTTCTTGCATGCCTGTTTGTGTGGCGGAGGATACATGGTGTCTGTCGTCTTTAGAGATTCCCAATTTATCCAAGTAGGAAGCCGTGAGGATGCTGCCTGTTGTCTGGATGTAATAATTATACTGCACGCCTTGATTGTCGGGCAATGGTTGTCCGTTGATATAGACTTGGTTGTTGATGATTTGCAGGGTGTCGCCCGGTTCGGCTACGCATCGTTTGACATAGTTTTCCCGTCGGTCGATAGGGCGCGTGACGATGTCGCCAAAGATGTCTTTGCGTGTGTGTACGGTGTTTCTGCCATAGTAGTGGCAGAGGGTATAGTAGTCGGTTGTTTGCTGCTTGAGACAAACAGTGTCCCCTGTAGGGAAGTTGAATACGACAATATCGTTTTTCTTTGGGGTGTCCCAGCCTGCCAATCGCTTGTAGTCCCATTGGGGTTTGCTTATATATGACTTTGTTCCTCCCAACCACTTCGGGAAAGTGTGCTGCACCAAAGGAAATGACAACGGAGTATTTGGGATTCTGGGACCATAACTTGCCTTACTTACAAAGAGGAAGTCGCCTACACGCAGGCTTTTTTCGAGCGAACTGGTAGGTATCTGGTAGTTCTGGAATATGTAGAGGTTTATGAAATAGACTGCAACAAGTGCGAAGATGATGGCATCTATCCACGAGAAAAGTGTGTAGAGGCTTTTATTTTTGTCTTTATATTTACGCCACCAGTTCCATTGGATGTAGCGTGTAGTAAAGGCGTCGATTATTATCGGCAATAGTGCTAACCAGCCCAAACTTGCCCAGTCGCCCCATGCTACCCAGAGTACGAATGCTATGTATAATGCGCTCCATATAGAGGCCTTTATCCAGTCTTTTTTGGTTGTTTCCTTTATTCTTTCTTTGAAATTCTTCATAGTCCTAATACTTCATTGAAATTGTGATATCCGTTCTTGCCTTTCATCCACTCGGCGGCCAATACAGCACCTGTAGCAAATCCGTTGCGGGAATGTGCGGTGTGTGTGATTTGTATTTCGTCGTCTTCACTATTCCATATAACAGAATGTGTGCCAGGAATATCCCCTTCGCGAACAGATTGGATGGGGATAGTGTCGGGGTTGCATCCCAAGGTGAATGCGATTTGTGCGGCGATGGTTTTTGCTGTGCCTGAGGGTGCGTCTAACTTGTGTATATGGTGTATCTCGGTAAGTGAGGGGTTGTATTGCGGATAGTTGCTCATCAGGTGTGCCAAGCGTTGATTGACGGCAAAGAACAGATTGACGCCTATACTGAAGTTGGATGACCAAAGTAGTCCGTTTTGTTGTGTCGGGCAAGTCGCAGGTTGGCAGGAGTCTTGCTGTTCGTAGATCTCTTGTTGCAGTTTGTTTATGTTCCATCCTGTAGTGCCACATACAACGGGGATGCCTTCTTCCCATGCTGCCCGTATATTGCTTTCGGCTGTTTGGGGCGTTGAGAATTCGATAGCCACCTCTGCAGAACGGAAGGCATCAGAATGGAAGTCGGATAGATTGTCTTTATCGATTATGCAGACAATCGTATGCCGTCGTTGCAGGGCTATCTGTTCGATGATATGCCCCATTTTGCCATATCCAATGATTGCGATATTCATTCGGTTTGCAAAGATATAGATAATTTTACAAATGTCCAATTATGGTTGTTAAAATGTGGGTCGGTGAGGGTAGGGGTTGGAGTGGTTTTTGATTCGTTTTTTGTTCGTTTTTGGTATGGAGTTGGTTCGATAATCACATAAGAATCACATAAGAATCACATAAGAATCACATAAGAATGACATAAGAATGACATATAGAGATCAAAGAGAGGGTATAGAGAGAGTAGTGGGGGATATGTTAGATGATAGGGGGTGAGTGTATTTGGTTGATGAGTTTATGAGTTTATGGGTTTAGGCGTGGTTTAGTTGGTTGAAGGGGTTTATAGGTTGAATTTAGGTTTTGGTTCTTCATTTCTTTTGCCTGAACAAAAGAAACGAAGCAAAGAAAATTCATCGGC
>CAVEFV010000093.1:0-7585 GCA_963615025.1 Firmicutes bacterium CAG:95
AAGCGATGTTACATTCAACGGGCAAACGGCGATGTGTGAAGAGAGCCATAGCACGCTATGGCTCTGCGGCAGGTAATTGGATTTTACCTTTAGACGATTTACAATTTGGGGCTAATAGACATTTAATCCTATTTCCTAATGCCTAATTGCATGTTGGCTCTCTGCGTGGCAAATCGTCAAATCGCAAATCGTCAGTTTCCCCAATCAATTTTCAATGCCATTTAGCAGTAATCTGCTTCTCCTCTTTTCGAATAAATTGCAGTATTGAGAAAAATGTTATACCTTTGCAGCTGGTTTCGGTGGATTGCCTACGCTGCTCGTAGCAACCACTCCGACCGATTGGCTCCGTAGCTTAGTTGAATAGAGCGTCAGATTCCGGTTCTGAAGGTCCTGGGTTTGAGTCCCAGCGGGGTCACGACCAAGCAATACCAAGTAACTACATTTCAGTTGCTTGGTATTTTTCGTTCCATTATTTTGACGGCATTCTGACGGTAGAATGTCCATTCATTCAATCTACTGACTTTAGAACTATACACCAAAAAGAAAGAGGTTACCTTGTTTCTGGCGACCTCTTTCACGCTTTTGCGCTCCCTCAAGGACTTGAACCTTGGACCCCCTGATTAACAGTCAGATGCTCTAACCGACTGAGCTAAGGAAGCATTGCAAATCACTTTGTGAAACTGAAGATACTATCCCCTCGAAATTTGCGTTGCAAAGGTAGATGTTTTTCACAAAAAAAACAATATCTTTGCAAAAAAAATAGCACTATTTTTATGAAGAAAATAATCGGATTGGGTAATGCACTGACTGATATACTCTTACAAGTTAGCGATAACGATGTATCTGCCTTAAATTTACCTAAGGGAAGCATGAACCTAATCAATTTCGACACTGCCATGGCGGTGCAGCGGCGTTTCGAGCGGGTAAGAAAGACGATGGTGGCAGGAGGCAGTGCCTCTAACACGATCAATGCTCTTGCATTGTTGGGTAGTAAAGCCGCCTTTATAGGAAAGTTGGGCAATGATGAAGTAGGCGAGTTTTATCGGAACGACATGCTTCGGAACGGGGTCAAACCTATGTTACTTCCTTCTGCGTTGATGTCGGGTTACTGCACCGTACTCATTACTCCCGATGGTGAGCGTACTTTCTGCACCTATTTGGGTGCGTCCTCTGATTTGGTGGCAGAAGATATTCACAAAGAGGCTTTCCATGGTTACGATATTTTCCATATCGAGGGGTATATGGTGCAAAACCATGCCTTGATAGAAAAGGCTATCACTCTGGCTAAAGAAGCGGGGCTGATTGTATCGATTGACCTTGCCAGTTACAATGTAGTGAACGAGAACCACGATTTTTTGGAGTCACTGATTCGGCGCTATGTCGATATAGTTTTTGCCAACGAAGATGAGAGTTTTGCCTATACCCATCTCGCACCCGAGTTGGCAGTGGAGGCTATCTCCAAGCAATGTGAAATAGCCGTGGTAAAGGTGGGCAAACGGGGGTCCTATGTGCAATGCGGCGATGAGATGTATCATATTGGTGCTGTCGCTTCCCGTTGCTTGGATTCTACCGGCGCCGGCGATTTCTATGCCGCCGGTTTTCTGTTGGGCTTGTCCGATGGATTTGATATTCGCCGATGTGCCGAAATCGGTACTTTGGCGGCAGGCCGTGTGGTGGAGGTAGTCGGAACCAAACTGCCTGAAGAAACTTGGGAGGAAATCAGGCGTTTGTGTGCGCTGTACCGTGGTTTCATGACCCATAGTAGTAAATAATAACAGGAATGCTTATGATACAGTTTTTCTACATCTTATACCAGTATCTGATTGCTTTGCCCATATTTCTTATGCTAACCGTATTTACTGCTCTTGTTACCATTGCATCGATACCATGGCGTAATGCCGAGTGGTTGCACAAGGTGCAGCAATTTTGGGCGCGTAGTTTTTGTTGGTTGTTGTTCCTCCCGATAAAGGTGGAAGGATTGGAGAACATCCGACCGAAGACCTCGTATGTGTTTGTGAGCAATCACCAGAGTATGGTCGATGTGTTTTTGATCTATGGCTGGTTGCCTGTTATCTTCAAGTGGATCATGAAGAAAGAGTTGCGCAAAGTACCTTTGGTGGGTGCTGCATGCAAGGCTGCAGGGCATATCTATATCGACCGCAGGAATAAGATGGCCTCGCAGAAGAGTATTGCAGAGGCCGAACATATTGTAAAGGATGGCGTTTGCGTGGTTATCTTTCCGGAAGGAACGCGTACTTCTACAGGCGAAGTGGGGAGGTTCAAGCGTGGAGCGTTCTCCATTGCAACCGACTTGCACCTGCCCGTTGTGCCTATTTCTCTGTCGGGTTGCTACGATGTAATGCCGCGTACCCGCTTTTATGCCAAACGCCGACCTGTCAAAATGACTATAGGCAAACCTATTGATACATCGGTTTATCTTGAGGAGGAAAGAAATGCGTTGATAGAAGATGTACGGCAAATCGTTATTAACTCGATAGAAAGATGAAAGTAGTTGTATTCACGGGTGCTGGTATCTCGGCGGAAAGTGGGTTGAGTACATTCCGTGACTCGGATGGTCTTTGGGAGAACTACCGTGTTGAAGATGTCTGTACTCATCAGGCGATAGAGCGTAACCGAGAGTTGGTCGTCCGCTTCTACAATGAGCGCAGGCGTGCTGCTATGGCGGCGCAGCCTAATGCAGCGCACAGGGCTGTTGCAGCGTTGGAAAAGTATTTCGAGGTACAGGTCATCACGCAGAATGTAGATGACTTGCACGAGCGTGCGGGCAGCAGTTGTGTGACGCACTTGCACGGTGAGTTGATGAAACTGCGCAGTTCCATTGATGAAACGGCCACTATACCTGTTACGCAGTGGGAACAACACTTGGATGCCCGTCATCCCGACGGCAGTCTGTTGAGGCCTTATATTGTGTTCTTTGGAGAAGGTGTACCCAATTTCCCTGTTGCTGTGGAGAAAGTGATGGATGCCGATATATTCATTGTGGTGGGTACTTCGTTGGCGGTTTATCCTGCTGCGTCGCTTCTGGAATATGTCCGAGAGAATGTGCCTATTTATATTGTGGACCCCAATGAACCGGACAATGTGTCTTGCCGCAATGTAGTGTATATACAAGAGAAAGCAAGTATAGGCGTACCCATGCTGTACAAGCAACTGACAGGACACGACTTTGCCGAAGACTAACCGACAGAGTATTGCATTGTTTGCAGACAAATAAAAGAAAGGCTGTCCAACCGGTGTTGAACAGCCTTTTGTGTTGGGTGCGCAGGATGAGACTCGAACTCACACGATCTTTCGACCACTACCCCCTCAAAGTAGCGTGTATACCAATTTCACCACCTGCGCATGGTCGGAGTGGGCTACGCAACAGATATTCCTATAGCGAATACTGGGTGCGTCTGACTCCGCTTCCAACTGGAACTTTCGTTCCCCCTTTGTTAAAGAACCCTTCTTCAGGTGCCCGAAACAGGACTCGAACCTGCACGTCTCTCAACACTCGCACCTGAAACGAGCGCGTCTACCAATTCCGCCATTCGGGCAAAACGCCTCTCTGAAAAAAACGCAGAACCTTTGTTCTGCTCTCTTGGCTTGAGCGGAAAACGGGACTCGAACCCGCGACCCCGACCTTGGCAAGGTCGTGCTCTACCAACTGAGCTATTTCCGCAATCTATTCGAAAGATACCTGACTTCTGCGCCACACTTTGCACAGAGCATCTTCGAAAAGCGACTGCAAAGATACGACATTTTTCTCTATCTCCAAACCCTTTTGCTAAAAAAAGTGGTAAAAAGTTTCTCTATGCAGTGAAATTGCTGTGTTTTGCGTACCTTTGCAGTGGCTTACAGGTAGTTTATGGAACGAAGCAAAGAAGAAATAGCACTCATCAAACAGCGGACCAAGTTGACCCGTTTGTTTCACAAGGCTTGCTCAGAGTATGGCTTGATAGAGGAGGGAGACAGGATATTGGTGGGTCTGTCGGGCGGAAAAGATTCGTTGGCGTTGGTAGAGTTGTTGGGGGAGCGTTCGAAGATCTATGTTCCCCGCTTCAAGGTATATGCGGTGCATATATCGGTCGAGAGCATAGGATACAAGTCGGATACCGATTATTTGCGCAAGTTTTGTAATGCCCACCAAGTTGAGTTCTTGCACCATACTACTTGTTTCGATGAGCGAGAAGGGAACAAGAAATCGCATTGCTTTCTGTGTTCATGGTACAGGCGCAAGGCATTGTTTGAGGTTGCACAGGAATTGGGTTGCGGAAAGATTGCCTTAGGGCATCATCAAGACGATATTATCGAGACCCTTTTGATGAATCTTATATTTCAGGGCAGTTTCTCTACTATAGCCCCTAATCTGCAGATGGACAAGTTCCCTATCCGCATGATACGCCCTTTGTGCTTGATGGAGGAAAAAGAGATTGCCCTGTATGCCGAGATGCGTGGTTACCAGAAGCAAGTGAAGTTGTGCCCTTTTGAAAAGGAGAGTTCACGGAGCGGGGTGAAAGAATTGGTGAATACATTAGAGAAATTCAACCCTTATGTACGCGATAGTATATGGGGGGCGATGAGTAATATAAAAGAGGGTTATCTACCCATTAAAGTATAATCATTGAATCGTTAAAATAGTTAGTATGCACGGTCTTGAAACGATTGGGCTGCTTGTATGCAGCAATATCTTTATGACATTGGCTTGGTATGGTCATCTTAAACTGCAGTCGGACGGTATTATAACCGACCACACTCCTTTGTTTCTTATTATTTTGTTGTCGTGGTTAATGGCGTTGCCTGAATATATCTGCCAGGTGAATGGTAACCGCATCGGATTTTCAGGTAACGGCGGTCCTTTTAGTTTGATGCAATTGAAGATTATTCAGGAAGTGATATCCATAACGATATTCACCTTGTTCTCTGTGTTTGTGTTCAAGGGTCAGGCGTTGCACTGGAATCACTTCGTGGCGTTTGTATGTTTGGTGGCAGCCGTCTATTTTGTGTTTCTGAAGTAGCGCATAAGCCGTTCCGACGATTGATTTCATCGGTTATTTTTTAGTAATTGTGGAAGTGATATCTGGTTGGATAGTGCAGGTGGCGGGATTGCCATAATAGACTATTCTGCTCATTCCTTCCGCCTCTGCTGTGAGTTGCTGTGTACAGTTTATCTCGGCAGATGCTGCCCCTGAGCAAGATATGTTGACGAGTTTTGCGACCAAGTCTTTTGCATCGACCACCGAAGCCCCTTCCTGCGACAGATGAAAAGTATCGGCATTTCCCTGAAAGCAGCAATGTCCGATGCCCTCTATGGATAGGTGCAGTACTCTTACATCGAGGTTGGCATCGAGCGAGGAAGCCCCTTCGATGGAGATATGCAGGTTGTCGGATTGTATGATTCCATCGGTATAAATTTTCGACATACCTTCTATATTGCAGGCATTCCATTGCGGCAATGTAACCCGCACGGAGGGCATATCGTTGTCGATTAGTCCGTAGAGATAGAGTACACCGTCTTCCACATTTGCCGACACTGTAGGTATAGCACTGCTTGGGATACATATTGAATAGGTATCGGCTTGGGCTATTTGCAGATTGACGGCACCTTCAAGTTCAATAGCGGTAAACGGCATGACGGATATTGTGTCGGTGCAACTTGCAAAATCCGGCTCGGCCTGTTGTATTATTCCCGGTAGGCTGGTGGTTGTAAGTTGCTTTCCAAGATGAATGGTTACTGCAGCGAGCCCGATTAGTGATGCGAACCATAATACAAGCGTGATGATCCAAAACAGGGAGGATGGATGTTGGTGTTTCCTTATGTATTTGACAAGCCAATATATACCGATGAAAAGGGGAATCAAGCAGAAAAGTAGCAACAGGAATGCTGTCAGTATCAGCAGACCGGGTTGCGAGAGTAGAACGGGGTTATTGGTCAGATCGGGCAACCAACCTATAGCCTCCGACGGAACAGTGAACAACCCTTTTAGCATGGCAATTCCTACAAAAAACAAGATAAACAGCAACAATGCGATAAATCCCAACAAGGGAAGAAGTACGCAAATTACCACGATGAAAAGGAGTATTTTGAGGAATGTACGGAATACGCTCTTGGCTCGTGTTGCCACCTGGTGTTCTTCGGCGTACTGTGCTGCTCTCTCGTATTCTTTTTTGATATTGTCGATAGATGCTATCTCTCCTCTCATTTCCAAGCGTTGTGCAGCGGTGCGTGCAGCAGGGGCGATAATCCATATCAGCAAGTAGATAGGAATAGTGATCCCCCATAGAAAGGTGCATAGTACAAAGAGGAGCCTTACCCATACCACATCCCAACCGAGGTAGGCGGCTATACCGGAGCATACGCCTGCAAGCAAGGCGTTATCGGGATCAAGGTATAGTCTATGGCGTCGTTTAGGAAGACTGTCGGTATTCTTGTTGTCTGATTCAGGATTGTCCGATGAAACGGTCTCGTTTTCCTGTGCAAAGTCCTCCGGTTTGCCGAGTTGCTCCATTACCTGACCGACCATAAAATTATTGATGACCTGTATGCCTTTGTGTTTGAGCATATCGGAGAAGAGTTCTGCTATGCGGGCTTCGACATCGTGCATAATCTCTTCGTTGTCGTCGGTTTCGCCTATCTGCTTGCGTACATCGTTGAGATAGGTGTGGAGTGTCTGATAGGCATCGTCGTCGATATAGAAGACCAGCCCATTGAGGTTGATGGTGGAAGTAGGTTTCATAGTTTGTTGTTATTTGTAGTTATTTCTATCGATGAAATCATCGGAATTGGAAGCAGGTGGCATAATGATAGCCAAGACAATATAGAGTAGTAGTCCCGGGAAACCTGCAATTAATATAGACAGTACGGCGTAGGCTACTCGGACGAGTGTCGGGTCGAGGTCGAAGTATTCTGCTATGCCCGCACATACTCCTGCCAAGATTTTATTGTCGGAGCGACAAAGTTTTTTGTAAGGTTGCATAATAGTTATTCTTTGTTATTTGTTACGATTTCAACGGAAGTTTTGATACTGCCCCACTCTTGCCTGAGGGAAGCATAGATGTCGATACCCTGTTGGGTGAGCCTATAATACTTGCGCGGGGGTCCTTCGGTGGACTCTTGCCATCGGTAGGACAATAGTCCGGAGTTCTTCATACGCATGAGTAAAGGATAGATAGTCCCCTCCACTACAAAGAGGTTTGCTTCTTTCAGAGTGGTGAGTATATCGGACACATACGCCTCTTGGTTGTTGTATAGCACAGCCAATATGCAATACTCGAGGATACCTTTCCGCATCTGTGTTTTGATGTTTTCAATCATATTATTGTTCCTTTCGGTTCTGTTCGCTGTTCTATTCGGCTGCAAAGGTAATGCATTGTTTTGTATTATGCAATACATAGTAGTTTATTTTTGCTATTTTTGTAGATAAATTTTATTCAGATATGCCTACTCTATTATCAATGTTTTTGTTATAATCTTTTGCCGTTTTTCCGACGGGGAAAGAGGAGTGTTTCTTCGTAGTTTGGATACTCTTCCTATATTCGTCCTATATTCATCCTATATTCATCCTATATAAAACCTTCGAAACAG
>CAVEFV010000094.1:0-7563 GCA_963615025.1 Firmicutes bacterium CAG:95
TGGCAACGCCCGACACACAGCCGATGAATTTTCTTTGCTTCGTTTCTTTTGTTCAAGCAAAAGAAATGAAGAACATCGTGCTATGGCTCTCGACTCCTCTTCAAAAAACAAACAATATGTTCCCGTTAAACCCTATTAACCCTTTCAACCAACTAATCCACGCATAAACACATAAACTCCTAAACGCATCAACTAAACAACTGCCCTCAACGCTCAACTCTAAACACTCAACTTCTATCAACTTTCAACTCCAAACTATCAACTAAAAAAAGAGCCTGCCTAACAATACCTGTCAGACAGCCTCTATTCTCCAATCCTTAAACACGCAAATTGCTTGCGGTCTGAAAACTTACAAATTTCTAATTACCAATTAAAAATTAAAAATTCCCTATTATCTAACTCGCTCACAGTAACTACCGTCGCGGGTATCTACACGGATAATCTCACCCTCATTGATAAACAAAGGCACACGAATCTCTACACCTGTTTCCAACTTGGCTGGTTTCAAGGTATTGGTAGCCGTATCACCTCGTAAGCCGGGTTCTGTATAAGTAACTTGCAACTCTACCTTCGTCGGCAGTTCGGCAAACAACACAGTATCCGTCGACGCATCAGATACTACATCTACAACCATCCCCTCTTTCAGAAAATCAACACCTGTTATTAGGTCATGGGCAATAGGTATCTGCTCGTATGTTTCCTGATTCATAAATATATAATCAGCACCTTCTTGATACAAGTATTGATAAGGGCGACGCTCAACTCGGACGTCCTCAAGTTTCTCACCGATATTAAAACGGCGCTCCAATACACGACCATCAACTACATCTTTGAACTTCACTCGCATTATCGTGTTACCTTTACCCGGCTTCACATGGAGAAATTCGATTACAAAATACAGGCGCCCATCCATGCGGATACAAACACCATTCTTAATGTCTTGAGAATTAATCATATTCTTTATTTTTTACAGTTTAACCAAATGATTTCAACCGACAAAGGTAGTACTATTTTCGCATTCTGCCAAACACTTCTTCATAGTTCTTATAGAATTCCGTTACAGCATAGATACCCTTGCGGAATATGTCCAAGTCAAAACTCTCGTTCGGAGAATGTATCGCATTCGCCTCTAATCCGAAGCCCATTAATATCGTCTTCGTCTGCAACACCTGCTCAAAAGTGGCAATAATCGGAATACTGCCACCCCTCCGTGCTGCAATGGGTCTTTTTCCAAAGGCAGTCGCAAATGCCTTCTCCGCCGCTTGATAAGCAGGCAAATCTATCGGACACAAATAACCTTGCCCGCCATGCATTGGCGTCACCGAAACATGGACACTGCTCGGAGCAATCGAACGGATATATTCCTCAAAAAGACGAGATATAACATGGTAGTCTTGATTGGCAACCAATCGACACGACACCTTGGCATAAGCCTTACTCGGCAAGACCGTCTTGCTACCCTCACCCATATAGCCACCCCATATACCGCATATATCAAACGACGGACGACATGAGTTACGCTCTAATGTCGTATAGCCTCTTTCTCCGAACACCGCACCCACACCGATACGCGCCTTATACGCCTCCTCATCAAACGGAATAGACGCAATCATCTGACGCTCTTCAGCAGTCAAGGGAACAACATCGTCGTAGAAATGAGGAATACAAATCCTGCCATCCTCATCCACCACACGCGACAACATACTGCACAACACATTGATAGGATTTGCAACCGCACCACCAAAATGACCACTATGCAAATCACGATTCGGACCTATAACCTCTATCTCCCAATACGCCAAACCACGCAAGCCGGTCGTCAGCGAAGGCGTCTCTTTACCTATCATACTCGTATCCGAAACCAAGATAATATCTGCCTTCAACAACTCCTTATGCTCCATGCAAAACTGCTCAAGCGAAGGCGAACCGATCTCTTCCTCTCCCTCGAATATAAACTTCACATTCACACCCTCATCCTTGCCCCATACATGCTTGGTCATATATTCAAAGGCCTTCACTTGAATCATAGCCTGACCTTTATCGTCGTCCGCACCACGAGCATACAACCTGTCTCCCTCTATCGTTGCCTCAAAGGGGTTTGTACGCCACTCCTCTATAGGCTCAACGGGCATCACATCATAATGAGCATACACCAGCACGGTCGGTGCATCTGCCCGCACTATACGCTCTGCATACACAATAGGATTACCCGCCGAAGGCATCACCTCTGAACGAGTAGCACCCGACATTAGCAACAACTCACGCCAACGCTCCGCACAGCGAACCATATCGTTCTTATGCTCTGGCTGACAGGAAATACTCGGTATCTGCAATAGACTGTTCCATTCTTCTACAAAACGAGGAAAACCTTCCTCAATAAATTTGTGTATATCCATAGTATAATGTTTTATTCAACCTTCATACATACAAAAATAGCACTACTATGGCAGATTGTACCATCGTAATGCTATCCCCTATACTGCACCTTTTGCGCTTCATGCAAGCAAAGGTAATACTTTTTCCAAATACCTACAACATATCAACCGTTCTTTTTCGCGACAGCCATCGTAACAGCAACAATAATCAACACAATACCCATCACCGAACGAACAGTCAATCGCTCACCAAACACCAACACACCAATAAACACCGCCGTAAGAGGCTCCATAGCCCCCATAATCGCCGTTTGTGTAGAACCGATGTTCTGAATAGCAATCGTCGTTAGTGTAAGCGACAATGCAGTGGAAAACAACGCAGAACCGACACTGTATCCCCAATGCAAACCTTGTGGAACTACAATATCACCTTGTATGAGCAACGCTACTGCCAAACCGATTCCACCTGCCAAAAGCGCATAAAAGGTAACCTTAATAGGAGGCATCTGCGTAATATGACCTTTGTTGATAAACACCAAATAAGCAGCATACATCAGCGTCGAAACAATCACCAATATAATTCCCTTCTCACTCACATAAGAAACGCCGCTCATATCACACAACACAAATACACCGATAGTCGCAAGAAACAAACAACCCCACACTACATACGACACATGTTCATGAAACACAAAAGCCATCAACAACGCAGTGATAATAGGATACAAAAACAATATCGTGCTTGCTATTCCTGCATCCATATATCGGTACGACTCATAGAGAAGCAACGAAGAAAGCATCATCAAAATACCCAATGCAAACAATTGTAAAGCCTCAGCCCGAGAAAGATGAAAATCAATATGTTTAACCAACATCGGAATAGCCAACATCGGAAGACTGAGAATATAACGAAAGAAAAGCACTGAAACTGCATCCATGCCATCTGCATACAATGGCAATGCAAACAGTGGGTTCAAACCATAAAAAGCAGCGGCTAATATACCGCACTCATAACCGATAATCTTTCTACCTTGCATAGTGTCGAAAAAAGCGCACAAAGGTAGTCCTTTTTATGGAGAACAACAAGAAAAAAGAAAAAACAAAAAAGAGAATAAAAAAGAACTGTCTATCAGCCACAAAGAGCAACAAAACGAACGAGCCTACACACTCATTCCCCGCTTAAACGCTCTGCATACACCCAACAAACCACACTCCTTGCAACGAGGATGCCTTGCCCTGCATACATACCGACCATGTAATAACAACCAGTGATGAGCCTTAGGGATAAGTGCTGCGGGGATATAACGAACAAGCGTCTTTTCAGTCTGGATGGGCGAACGACTGCCATTGGTCAGTCCTATGCGCTCCGACACACGAAAGATATGCGTATCTACTGCCATCGTGGGTTGATGATAAACAATAGCACACACAACATTGGCAGTCTTACGACCTACACCTGCAAGCGTCGTCAAATCATCTCTGTTATCAGGAACCTGCGAGCCGAAACGCTCTACAAGTGTCTTAGCCATCTGCACTAAATGTTGTGCCTTACTGTTAGGGTAAGACACCGAACGAATATATGACAATACTTCCTCCGCCGTACTTTCTGCCAACGCTTCTGCTGTGGGGAACGCTGAAAACAAAGCAGGTGTAACTTGGTTCACGCGCTTATCTGTACACTGTGCAGAAAGCATCACCGCCACTAACAACTGAAAAGGACTGTCGTAATGCAATTCACTCTCGGCATAAGGCATATTCTCCTCGCACCAAGCCAGCACATACCGATAACGCTCTTGCGTAGTCATTACTGTTGTTCCTCCTCTTTCATCCGTCTGTAAGCACCAGACAAATATATCATCAAGAGAGTAACTTGCTGATGCATAAGTTGCGTTTCCAACGAAATCTCTTTCTTCTGCATACGCAAGAGTATCATATTATAGAGGAAATCAAACATCATCTCTATATCACTCACCTCCGGATTAGGAGTCTTGCTCTTCAGCACAACAAGCGAAGGTTGCATACCCATCAATGCTGCACGATAGGTCGCCTCTTCCTGCAACTTTGTATGCATCTCCTCTGCTTCCATCAACGCTATCTTGGCAATCTGCGTATGTCCTCCCTCCATCACGCCTTCTTCACGCATCATAGCATGAAGGTCCGACAGAAAAGCATTATCTTCAAGCACCTCATCGCTATAAAAAGCACGCACTACATCTTCCATCATCCACAGATGAAGAATATATTCAGCCAAATTATCCTTTTTAGTCATAATAAAAACACTATGTATATACTTTTAACACTCCACTAAAATTCCTCCGACAAAAATGACTCAATCTCTCGTCTGTCCTTCTTTGTAGGTCGCCCCATACCTCTTTCTCTATTCGATTGAGCCGCTATCTTCGCCAACTCAAGCAACTCCAATTGGTCTGCACTCGTTATATCTTGCATATACTCTGCCACCAACTTCGCACCCAAACGGTTCTCTGATAGTCGCAATATGCGATAAGTACACACAATTGGACTACGGCGCAAGGTAAAAACATCGCCCTCACAAAATGTGTGAGACGGTTTCAATACCTGCCCATTCCTTTTGACCCAGCCTTTTTTACAAGCCTCTGAAGCAAGAGAACGCGTCTTAAACAAACGCATAGCAAATAGATATTTATCAACACGAACCTCCATCAATGCTTATTGTAGGCATTCATCGTGCGTTCTACTCCCTGCAAGCAAAAAGACACTATAATATCAGTACATACCGACAAACGCTCCGGCAACTGCTCACTCTCCTCATCACTCCAATGACCTAACACATAACTCACCTGCGCACCATGAACAAACTCACTACCTATACCAAAACGCAAACGGGCATACTCCTGTGTCAGAATACACTCTTGTATATTCTTCAAGCCGTTATGTCCGCCATCCGAACCCTTCGAACGCAAACGAAGTGTACCGAAAGGTAATGCCAAATCATCCACTAACACCAACAAATGCTCTATCGGAATATTCTCTTTCTGCAACCAATAACGAACCGCCATCCCCGATAGATTCATAAAAGTAGAAGGCTTAAGCAATACTATCTCAGCATTCTTCACACGGCAGGTAGCCACTGCACCATACCTTGCATCACGAAACAACACCCCCTGTTTCTCGGCAAAAGCATCCACCATACAGAAACCGATATTATGACGAGTATCGGCATACTCATCACCCATATTCCCTAATCCTACTACCAAGTATTTCATAACACTCCTACATAAGGCAAATTACGCCCCACACCGTTATCATCAAGCCCGCAACCTACAAAGAAATCGGTCGTATCGTCTTCTATACCATAATGCAACGACACTCCTTCATCGGTCTTTGCACACGAACGCTTCAAGAGAGTAAAGTATTCCACTGCTACTGCCCCTCGTTCCATTAGCAAATGATGTATTTTATTCACCGTATGACCCGTATCGCATATATCGTCTATCACTATCACACGACACCCCCTCACATCTCCCAAACTATTCTCTGCCACATGAATCGCACCTTGCTGCTTGCCCGAATAACTGGTGGCTTTAACATAGCGTATATCCACAGGAACAGACAAATCAAATAACAAACGGCTGCTCAGATAGATACCACCATCCATCACTACCACAACTATCGTATGGGCAGTAAGATACGACTTCAAATCGGTCTGCAAACGACCTATAGCCTCCGACACTTGTTCCGGAGAGTATTTAACTCGATAGTTCATAGTAGTTATATTTATTGCTCAATAACGATATAGCGTATAGTAATCGGCATCTATATAAACATAAAGAGTGAAAAGTCACGAGCGGCTTTTCACTCCCTATAGATCTTCGGCTGATACTTATGCCTTTGCCGCAGCAGCAGAAGCACGAGTAGCCTTCACCTGTGCTACCACAAGGCTCTTTGCATTCATCACCTCCAAATTTTCGAAGTGCAAGTCGCTTACGAAAATCTTCTTACCTAAACCCAACTCGGTAACATCGATCGTCAAACGGTCGGGGAAGTTCTTATAAAGACCCCGTACATTCAGTTTGCGTATCTCCATCGACAACTTACCACCTGCCTTCACACCTTCTGCGTGACCCGTCAGTTGAACAGGTATGGCAACAATCACAGGCTTATCTTCTACAACCTCCAAGAAATCAATGTGCAACAGGTTTTCCGATACGGGATGGAACTGCAACTCTTTTACAATAGCATTGTGAGCAACACCATCAATAGTAAGTTCTACAATCATCGTGTCAGGAGTATAGATGAGTTTACGCACATCTGCTACTGTCACCGTGAATGTTACATTCTTGCCGTTACCGTAAAGATTGCAAGGAACAAGTTCTTGCTTACGAAGTGCCTTAGCGGCCTTTTTGCCGTACTCTGAACGAAGAGTACCTGTCAGTTGAAATGTCTTCATTTGTTTTGTTGTGTTACTTTTATTCGAGCAGAAAAAGTCTATTCTGTGGATGCTGCTCTACTTACCATCACACTTATTGGGTCGGTCAATGCTTATTCAATAGGCACATTAGGCTCTACTTAACCTCATCTGCACGCCATCGGTGCTTCGGCGGGTAGGAAAAAGCGGTTCGACTCCCGTCTCACCGCTCATTCACTTATCGCATTAACCATTAAAAACCATTATGTGTTGTCTAACCTGGAATCGAACCAAGATCTTCAGAACCAAAATCTGACGTAATAGCCTTTATACCATTAGACAGCAAGAGTGTTCCTCTCATTTGCGGCTGCAAAGGTACAATAGTTTTTTCATACACACAAGAGTACACTTATTTTTTTATTCCAAAACGCACTATTCACTTCCCGTACTATCCAATAACAGATACATTTTATTATGAAATGTTCGATGAAATAGTGGAAGAAGTACTCTTGAAGTGTAGAGAAATTCAATTCTATAGGTCTTCAATTTAATTTCCTTCGTATTTTCGATACATCCTTTTTGCCGAGAGGAATAATTATCGGTAAAATACACAATCCCATCCTCCCTCCCCCTCTTGCGATATGTATTCTTTTTGTGCATACTCTTAAACTTTTCTCAATTCATAATTAGGAAAAGTATAGGACAAATTAGCCACTAATTAGCCACTTATATCCATACCACATCCTTAGCACATCCATAGCACTACCTTACCACCTATGACTTTTATATGGGTTTTATATA
>CAVEFV010000095.1:0-7505 GCA_963615025.1 Firmicutes bacterium CAG:95
GCGGACTGCGCAGAACTTGCCATATCTCTCGCGTCATTCGCTATTGCATTGGCTGACTCGCCTATACGATGTGCGTCATCCGCCGTTGATTGCACTGCGTTGATTGATGATTGAAGAGTGGAGATGTCGGATGTGATTTCATTTTTTATTTCAACCTCCCGATTGTCTAACTCTGCTACTAAGTCCGTCTGGTCTGCGAGGTCGCCACTAATCTTGCCCCATATAGCGTCGGTGGTGTCGTCGCAGGTGCAACCACAAGTGTCCTTTTGGTCGCAGTAGGCGCACATACGAGGGTCTTGTCCTGATGGGCATTGGGTAGGTATCATTGTAGTACAGTAGTTTTCTTTGTTTCAAATTCATCGGAAAAAGTCTTGGCAGCATTGGTGTCGCCTAATATCTCCTCTACATACATTGCGCACACAAGCACGATAAAGTCCTCTATGTACGACTGCACATTCTCGGCTGCTATATGGCTGTCGATATAATACAAGACAACGGGCATAGTGAATGTGTTACCGCACCCGCTGCAACCACAGCCTGCGGGGTAGGAATAGAGTTCGAGTTCGGAGGTGTCGGGCGAATAGACCACAACGGGTTTCGCACAGCCGCCTCGTGTGTGGGCGTTCTGCTGCAAGAGATAAAGCGGGTCGGCAGTAGAGATAAACATCGTGACATCCCGCTCCCATATATCTGCATTGTCGTGCAAACGAATAAGCCGCCAATACTCGTCTATGTTGGCGATATGCCCGACCCCTTTCTTATCAACCGAAGCAGTTGTTTTCCATTGGGTCACATCACGAGCAAGCAGTGTGAGTGGCAAGTTGTTAAGACAGAACCAAGCGGCTTTGTTCAAACACTCGTCAATGTACGACACGATAGGCTTGACCTCGTCGTAGTCGGTGTCGCCGTCGGCGGCAATGAACGACTGCGGCTCATCAAACGGACTTATCTCGTCTAACTTCGCCTTGACGGCAAGTATGTAGTTGTCACGGGTCATATTCGCTTTGCGTAGGGTTGGCTATCGCATATATCCGCTTTGCGCAGGGTTTGTATTAAAGGTTTGGAAACGAGATATTCAACGCCTCGGCGGCTTGGCGGATAGCGGCTTTGCTCGTCAGGGCATCCGCCGCCGCATGATACTTGGAAACAAGTATGTCTTTGGCGTCCTGCGACTTGGTAACATCCGGGTAAGTGGCAGCATACGCTTTCGGCTCATCGGCAGGAACAACAGACGGCTCGGACTGCTCGGTGATGACCGTTCCGAAATAGGGGTGCTTGCGTATAGCGGCTACCAAAGACGGGTCGCTGACGGCAAAAAGTCCATTGCAATAGGGTTTGTCGCGCGGGACAAAACGAATACGATAGATTGCCCCATTCACCCGCATAGAGGTGGAGAGATTGGAAATAGTTGAAAAGAAAACAGCCATAGTGTAAGTGCATTAAGGAAAAGAATAGAGGACGGCGGCGTGCCGCCCTCTATTCTTTTCGTTCGGTTAATCTATCAAGGACGAGTGCCCTCTTTGAAAATCCACAAGGCGTGTGCTTTCGGATACTTAACGACAGGAGCGGACATCTCGCACCATACACGGCTATTGCCATCGTATGTACCTGTCTTCTTCAATTCGAGTACGGTCTCCTCCATAGAGCGATAAACGCGACGCTCTATGTACTGACGGTCAAGTATCAACGCCCAGTTACGATAAGATGTACCTGCTTTGTCCATCTTATCAAACAGCGGGTGATGATAGAAACGGATATTGTACCCCATGAGGCTCAACTGCGAGAAGTCGTAGTTGAATGCTCGGAACTCCTTAATCGTTACCATCTTGGTGATGTCCTTGATACCCCAGATAGCAGGTGCTACATTGCAACCCATATAGCCATAACGGGTATTGCTGCCCGAGTTGCCGATAAAGGTGTCGTTGGTAGCAGTCAGCAGGTCGGAGAACTCGATGTCGCCCTTATAGAGTTCGACAACAGTAGAACCGCCTAACATCATCTGCTCGATGATACCGGAGCAAGTACGAGTGTAACGCTTCTCGGTCGGGTTGAAAGTATAGGACTTAACAGAGAACAGATACGATTTCTCAATATCCTCCAAGAGTTGGTGTACGATAACCTCGTCCACATCATTCTCCGTCCAGTTAACCTCTTTTGCAGACTGTTGGAATACGGTACTAACTTGCGATTGTACCATAAACTTTTGGATATACTGCTCATCGGGAGTAGGCAGAGAGAACCACGGAGTGGTACTTGCGTCTTCCTCAGCGACTGCGTGTCCCAAGTTTGCGATTAAGGTGTTGGCAGGAATTTCCAAAGACTTTGTTCCCGTAGCGTCGGTTTCGCCATTCAAGAACTGAACGGAAATAGTCGTTGCGTCCTTAATCTCCAATACCAACGCATTGAGGTTTACATTAGACAATGCAGTGAATACACCGTTCTCTACTTTGTAGCCCGGCAGACCTACGAACATAATTTGGTCGCTCTCATCAAAGATGTATGCGTCCACAACGGTGATGTCGGTAGGTTTCGGAATAGTACGGTCGAGGTTCTTCCCACTGATAGTTTGCTTCGCATTACCAGTTGCTCCGTCTACTACACGCAAGTCTACGCTCCAGTGTTTGAATACGGTGCTGTTCACTTTACGAGAACCCATGTCGCGCATCATCGCATTGATAGGGGTTTGCGACCAACCCATTTTTACGATGTTCTCATCGCTTTGGTCGCGGATAAGTCCGGGGGCGATATTGCGAGTTAAGTCCTCGCTCAAGCCCGCCCCATTATTCGGCGCAGTAGGGAAACTGCCTTGACCATGAATGCCTGCATTTTCAGTCCCAGCGGTTGCTTGCTGCGGCATTACACCTGCACCCGGGTCTGTCCCAGCGGTAGCAGGATTTACATTTGCTTGTGCCATAATTCAGTTTTGTTTGGTTTATAGTTTTTACGATTGATTATAGATTACGCGCTCTCGCACCAATCTCTGCCATACGAGATAACGGATTTTGCGTCTTTGTTACTGTTCCTGCTGCCGACGCTCCGTTTGCTTGTCCGTCCGAACCGCCTGCAGACTTTTTACGCTGCGCTGCAATGTTAGCATTACGCCCTCGTACCTCTGCTGCCTCTACGGCGTTGTCGTAGTCCACCATTTTTAAGAATGCACGGACTTGCTCTTTGCATTGGTCGAGCGTCTCGCATGGGTTATCAAAGACACCCTGCAATGCCTGCAATGCCGCCTCTGGGTCTGCTACTCCGTCCTCTTGGCATACCTCTTCAAAGGCTTGCTCACGGAGGGATTGTGTCTGCTCATCTTTGGCTTTTTTTGCAGTGGCTTCCTCCTCTTTCTTTTTTCGGTCTGCGAGGTATTCCTCGTCGCCATAGTTCTCATCGGTAATGTAACGCTTCAAGTCGGGCGGAAGATTACGCAATGCACCTGCGGGGTTTCCGTCTTTGCCACGAGTGAATATCTCGGCAAATACACCTGCGAGGTCGGGGTTGGCAGATAAGATACTTTCTAACTCCATTGCCTCGGCATTGTATCGTTTTGCAGCATCGTGCTCGGTATCATAGCCACTCATGGAAAGTTCGTACAATTCCTCGTCCGACTTATCCTCTCCATATTTGCTTCGCAAATTAGAACGCCACTTGTCGAAATTGGTCGTTTGCGATGGCTCTTGCGCCGCCTGCGCTTGTGCCTGTTCGTTTTCCTTTGCCATAGTTATAACTAATTAAATGATTTTTGTTGCAAAAATAGTAGTATAGGTAATAAAATCATATTTAGTTATGATACTTTTTTTGTTAGTTTTGATACTATCTTGATGATTTATTGTATCTTTGCATGAAAAAAATGAGACCTAATACCATTATAGAGCAAAGAAATGAAGCATTGAGAGTGCTGTACAAAACTATTATAGCAGAAAGTCGTGGTATTCAGTATCTCACGCGCAAAACTATTATTTCATTTATATATAAGCAGCCTGCCCCTCGTTTTTATATTACTCCATTCACAGCGCGGTTATATATCAATAACAATAATAAATGCGCAGAAAACGGAGAGAAAAAGGACATGATAGCAGACTTGCTCGAAAACTATAATAGATTATGCAGGGAGAACCCCAATGCTCAAAAGGAATGGCTGTATGAAGTGGTTGTAGAACAGCCTGCCAAGTCATTCTATATGTCAAAACATCGAATAGAAGAAATAATCTTTAATTATTCAGGAAGAAATGGAAAGTCCCAAAAATGAAATGAATATGCGCTACACGGCGGAGCAACTCAAAAACAGATTAGAAAATGAGTTGCCTATTATGCGTCAAAACTATAACTCTCTGCAAAACATAGAGGGCTTCGGTATTTTGCCGATGGTAGTACATAACATATCACTGTGTGTCAGCGAGCGTGTGTATTTGTTTATTGAACCTACGCTATTCTTATACAAAGCAGTACTGCCGAAACGCAATCTGTTAGGATTGCTCAAAGGGAGTTTGTCGGACAACGAAAGGGAAATAAAAAAGCGTATCTCGTTTATGGATGACCTATTGCGCAAAGAGTTAGCACTTTACAATGAGCAATTGGAAGAGGCAAAAGCGGACATCAAGAGAGAAAAGAAAGAGCAGAGAAAGGCTGAAAAAACGGGAAATACTGTGCAATCCATTCCTACATTGGCAGAGCGCATTGTAAATTTCCGTCATATTGAGATAGATATGTACGAATTTCTGTACCCGTATATGGTATTAGTCGGTCGTGGAGAGATAGAACAGAATGAGCAGCAGATAGAGGTTCTGCAAAAAATGCGAGATATTGCGACGGCAATTCTCGCCGAATTTATTCCTAAGCGAGAGCAGGCTTTGAATACTTGTAACACGATACTGCAATCGGATGTCGAATGATACCAATGAGATAATAGCAGAGAACAAGCGCAGGTTAGCGGCTCACGCTAATTATGACCCACTTGTAGGCACGATGTATTGCGACACAATACATCGTGTGCCTATTCATATAGACGATGCACCAATCATAGATATGAACATCCCTGCCGAGATGGAAAGTGAGGCTTTTATTCAGTTACTGCGAAAGGAGGGGACATTGGGTAAGGCTTGTCGAAAGATGTATGGGGAGACCTCTGATAAAAAGTGTATCGCATTGTGGCGGTATTTTCATAAGTTGCGATGTAAATACGACTTTGAGTATTGGTGCTGCACACAGATAAAAATAAAACTAAAAGGGAAAGGGAAGCGCGACTATCTCGTACTCAATCGTGCGCAACGCTATTATTTGTCCGTATTGGAAAGACTGCGTAAGCAGTGCGCACCTATTTACATTATTCTCCTAAAAGCCAGACAATGGGGCGGTTCTACACTTACACAGTTCTATATGATGTGGATACAGAAAATGCACCGCAAACATTGGAACTCTGTTATTATTGGCGATGTGGAAAAGCAGTCGAAAGTAGTGCTTGCTATGTATGAGCAAGCCTGCGAGGACTACGATACATTTATAGATGAGGGCGCACCGACTATACTCAAACCATACGGGCGCACCAACGATGTCAGACAGTTGGAGGACAGAGGCTGTACTATCTCTATTGGTTCGATGCAGAAACCAAATAAGATACGCTCGGAAGATATATCCATGGCGCACCTTACGGAGGTAGGTATATGGAAAGAAACAGACGGTAAGTCGCCGGAGGATGTAATACAGTCCATTGAGGGGTCTATCTTACCCGGGGCATATACCATGCTCGTAGAAGAGTCTACTGCAAAAGGCGTGGGCAACTATTTCCATAACACCTATACCGCCGCCAAAGCAGGGGAAAATAATTTCACGCCCGTGTTTATTCCGTGGTTTATGATTGATATTTACTCCAAAAAGATTTCTGTATTCAACAACGATACAAGCGAGCAGGAGTACAAAGACTTTATCGCTACCATGACAGAGTACGAGCAAGGGCTTTGGGACATGGGGGCTACATTAGAGGCAATAAATTGGTATCGGACAAAGTCGCATGGTATAGATGAGTGGCGTATGAAGTCCGAGTTTCCGAGTACAGATTTAGAGGCGTTTCAATCAACAGGACACGGGTTCTTTAAGGATAAGTATTTAGAGGAATGCTATCAGACCTGCAAACAGCCAAAGATTGTCGGGGAGATTGTGTCCCCCGCAAATAGTTTGAATAGGGTACAATACCTGCAAGATTTGCGCATTGAACCAAACGAAAGAGGACATCTCAAAGTATGGGCGGATGTAGATAAGTCTGTTGATATGCGTGACCGCTATGTGGTGTGTGTGGACTTGGGTAAGGGGGCGACGGATGCAGCGGATAGCAGTATCGCTTGTGTGTTTGACCGGTACTGGCAGCAGGCGGGCGAGGACGGCTACCCCGAAGTGGTGGCGGAATGGGCAGGCAAAGAGAGCGAGACAGACCTGCTCGCATGGCGGATAGCACAGATAGCCGCCTACTACAACAACGCCCTGCTCGTGATAGAGAGCAACACGATAGACAGCAGCAAAGAGAGCCGTTTCCGAGCCGTATTGGACGAGATAAAAGACTACTACCCGAACCTATACAAACGCAGTATCGGCAACAAAAACGATGTAGGCACGACGGGCGGTTTCCGCTACGGGTGGAACACAAATCATCAATCGAAAGAAGAGATATGCGCTGACTTAGGTTGGGCGTTGCGTGAGGGGATGTATGTGGAGCGTTGTCGTGAGGCGGTGGACGAGATGAAGATATTTGAACGCAAAGCAGACGGCTCGCTCGGCAATGTGGAGGGCAAGCACAACCACGACGACCGAGTAATCACACGGGCGTTGGGTATTCATTTCTGCTACAAGAAAATGCCGAAACCGCATATTGCAGAGCGGGATGGCAAGCACGCAGTAGTGCGCAAAGTGGTAAACGATATGACATTATGATATGAAAAAAGCAAATTGGAAACGGGCATACCGACAGGCGGCAGAGGTGTTTGACCGCACGAGAGACTACGAGAACAACATAGCCGCCACGAAGACAAGCGACTACCGACTGCGGTGGGTAGTGCGGTATCATGTGCTGCTGCACGCAGGTGACTACTCGTGGATAGACAAGTTCGGCAGACCTCGCTCACGCAGGGCGTTGATAGCCCTCTGTAACGAGGCGTTGGCAGACATAGAGAAAGCATGGAAAGGGCTGTGCGTATATGACAGCAATCGGCAGTACTTTGAGCAAAGGGCGTTCTTGAAACGGCTGCGATTTGCGACAGAACATTTTCCGCTGCTCTTTCACATCAAGTTTCGTCCTCTATTGCGGTGGGTTCGGAAGCCTGTTGCTGTTCGGCAGTCTCTCGGATAGCCATACGCACCCGCAATGCTCGCTGTGATAGCAGTTCGAGCGTGACATCGGATGTAGATTGCGTGTCGTCGTTGAGTACCAACGGCGACACTTGCGCTATGATACGGGCAAGTGTCGCCGGGTCGGCGTTCTTAATCTGGCGGCGCAGGTTGACAATGGCGTCCCCGCAGAGTTT
>CAVEFV010000096.1:0-7484 GCA_963615025.1 Firmicutes bacterium CAG:95
AGGTGGTCATGAATCCCGAATAACAGATTCCTATTACCCAACAAAGAAAGAGGCTGTCTGCAGTTACAAGACAGTCTCTTTCTTTATATCAAATCGGGCTATTAGCCCGAAAATTACAACGAGCGGCTGATTCTAACAAAAAAACAGCCGTTTTTCTACCCTTATACTGACCGGAAGAAAATAGTTTTTACCTGACAGTAATATTTCTAAATGGAACTATTTCCCGTTCTTCAAGTCCAGGTACATGGCTCTGGCCATCTCGCTCATCACTCGATTGTAGAATTCCGGTTCATTGAACAGTTTGGCAAACGCGTCCATCTGCTCGGCGTAGCAGTTTTGCGCTACTTTCGCAAATTCTTTGGGGAATATAGAGGTGGCGAACATGTTGGCGTCTGTGTTCTTGGCCTGTCGTTTTAGCGATGGGGTGGCAGCGGCTTGCATTTGGTTGTAGATGGTCTCTACTATTACTCGGTCTGCATCGGTGAACTTGCCCGCGTACATCAGGTTTATTTTGTCGATGATGTTCTTCAGCAGGTCTTTCTTCTCATCCGGCAACTTGCCTTTCCCTGCTTTCTCCGGCGTCAGCGTTTTGTCCTTTTTCGTGGGTTTTAGTTCCAGTGTGCCGGAGAATGTCTCGTGTATTTTGTTGTTTAGCAGTTCCACTTTGCCCGCGAGGTCCACTTTCTCGTGCGGATTTTTCGGCAGCAGTTTGTAGAGGCACTCGGTGTAGATATAGGTCTTGTATAGTTCTCGGTCAAATGTCCGTACTATCTGTGCCATGTAGGCGTAGAATCGGTTGAAGTTCTTCACCAGCGACCGCACCTCAAACCGCAGTTCTTCGGTCAGTTCGTTGTATGCCGCTATTGTGTCCTTGAATGCGCCCGTCAGTATGCCTAAGTCTTTGTGGCTTTGGGTGTTGGCGGCGTATAGTCGGTACACTTTCTCCTCGTCGTCGCTGCTCCATAGGTGGAATTTGTCGAGGTCGGTCTTGTAGCGATAGACCAGGTTGGGGTCTACGGTCTCGGTCAGCAGGGTGTCCTCGTAGAACGGCTTGAACGATGCCACTATCGCCTCGGCGCTATTGACAAAGTCGAGTACAAATGTATCTATTTTCCCTTTGCAGCAGCGGTTTAGTCGCGACAGGGTCTGCACGGCTTTCACGCCTCGCAGTCCTTTGTCTACGAACATCGTGTGCAGGCGTGGCTCGTCGAATCCGGTTTGGTATTTGTCCGCTACGATTAGCACATTGTATAGGTCAGAGCCGAACCAGAGTGGCAGGTTGCTTTCGGTTATCTTTCGTTCCTCGCCTACGGTGTTCAGTTGCGGCTCGGTGTAGGTCTTCCCTTGGTATTCCACTGCGCCGGAGAACGCCACTAATGGGTGTACATCGTTGTAGCCCATTTCCTTGCAGTACTCCCGCATGATTAGCAGGTATCGTAGTGCGTGCGCGCGGCTTGGTGCCACCACCATCGCTTTGGCTTTCCCGTCTAATTTGGTCAGCGTTATTTCTCTGAATTTCTCCACCATGATGCGCACTTTCTGTTCCAGCACGAATTGGTGGTTGTCGTGGTAGTTGCGTATGGCACGCGCGGCGGGTGGTTCTTGGTATTCGGGGTTCTCGCTTATTTTCTTGCCTATCTCGTACGAGGTCTCTAATGTGGTGTAGTATTTCAGTACATCGAGTATGAATTTCTCGTCTATGGCCTGTCGCATCGAGTAGTGGTGGAATGCGTCGTATTCGCCGTTGTCGTTCCGTTGCCCGAAGGTCTGTAGGGTCTTGGGTTTTGGGGTGGCGGTGAAGGCGTAGAAGAACAGGTTTTTGTGTTGTCCTTGCGTCAGCAGGGTCTCGGTCATGGTGTCCATCTCGTCTTTCAGTTGTTCTTCGGTCTTCTCCTCCCATTTTGCCATTTCTTGCAGTGCCTCGTCGGTGTCGGCTAATGCGGCTTTCAGTTTCTCGGCGGATTTCCCGCTTTGGCTTGAGTGCGCTTCGTCTACTATGATGGCAAACCGTTTCCCTGCGTGGTTGTCTAATTCTTTGTATATGATGGGGAATCGGTGCAGTGTGGTGATGATGATGCGTTTTTGGTCGTTTATCGCATCTCTCAGCACGGTCGAGTTGTCTTTGTCGGTGATGGTCGTTATCTGTCCTATTTTGTGGTCAAACGACAGCACGGTCTCTTGCAGTTGTCGGTTCAGTATTCGCCGGTCGGTTATTACGAATACCGTTTGGAACATCGTTTGGTCTTCGTCGTTGTGCAGCGATGCCAGTCGGTAGCAGAGCCATGCGATGGAGTTCGATTTGCCCGAGCCTGCGCTGTGTTGGATTAGGAAGTTCCGCCCCTCTTTGCATGCCCGTGTGGTGTTTACTAACCGTTCCACCACATCCAATTGGTGGTAGCGTGGGAATATCAGCCTTGTGTCGTGCAGTTTCATCTGTTTGCCTGTCGCGGGGTTCAGCACGATTTGTTCGGTGGCTTGGAAGTTGATGTACCGTTGCAGCAGGGCGAGCAGCATGTCTCGGCGCAGCACGCGTTCCCATAGGTAGGCGGTGGCGTAGCCGTCGGGGTTGGTGGGGTTGCCTCCGTCGCCTATGTTCCCTGCGCCGTTTGAGCCTTGGTTGAAGGGCAGGAAATAGGTCTTCTCCCCTTTCAGTTCGGTCGTCATCCATACCTCGTCGGGGTCAACGCAGAAGCAGACCAGCACGCGCCTGTTGCGTTGGAAGAGCAACTCTTTCGGGTCTCTGTTTTGCATGTATTGTTTCTTGGCGTCTTCCACGCTTTGCCCTGTCAGTGGGTTCTTCAGTTCTATGGCTACTATGGGAATACCGTTCAGCGACAGCACCATGTCTATGGAGTTGTGGTTGTCGGTGGAGTAGAAGAACTGTCTTGTCTCGGTCAGGATGTTCTTTTCGTATTTCTCTACCAGGTCGTCGTTTAGGTGCGAGGCAGGCTCGAAGTAGCAGAATCGTATCTCCATGCCTCGGTCATGTACGCCTTGGCGCAGCACGTGTATCAGCCCGTGTGCCTCCACATCGTCCTCGAACACTTTGTATAGTTGTTTCTCTGCCTGTTCGCCGTATATGGACTGATACCGCTCCCATACTTTGGGTTGTGTGTCGGCTATAAACTGTATCAGCACGGGCATATCGATGGCGTGTGCTTTGTCGTAGGTGCGCATGTCGCCTTTTGTGTAGCCGCCTTCGGTCAGGAGCGATTGCTCTATGTCGGCCTCGAAGTTCTTTTCTTTGGTTTCCATGGGATGCGTTTTTATAGTTGTTTCTTGCCGGTTACATATTCATAGATTAGGGACTTTCGGTATTCCCGCAGTTCTTCGGCTTTCTGTTGTTTGATGGCTATCAGTTGGTCTATCTCCGCACATTTTTGGTCAAGATAGGCTGCTATTTCCTCCTGCTCGGCGAGAGGAGGAACAATGATAGAGATACGCTTCATTTCCTGCCAACGAGTAGTCCATAAATCATCTACAATACCATGCCCCCGTTTATAGAACTCATCAGCAAACAGTTCTGTGTGGAAAAACCAATTGTAAAACTGCGGACACATCTCTGTACGAGGTGTGATGATTGTGTTTATCAAAGAAACGGAACCCTCGTAAGCAGAAATACCACAAGAACCACGCCTATCGGAACGGCTATTGATGGCAAAATCACCCACACAAACTAACTTACGATTATCTCCGTCGTCTGTTTTGGCAGCAGTTTCCAATTGTGGAACTACGCCCATTTTTCCGACGGATAATGGTGGGTAATCTTTATCGCTTACCTTCTCTTGTCGTAAAGAGTAAAGGCTGCCTATGGTTTCCACTCTCCACTCTTCGGGTATTTCTCCGATCCATTCGATGCCGCTATGTTTGGTTTTGGTATTGGGGTTTAGTCCTTTGGTGACGGTTTCGGTGATGAGTGCTTGTTTATAGTTTTTGAGTTCCTCGATGAATTGTTCTTGCACATTCAGCAACTCATCCACCTCTGCGCATTTGGTATCCAAGAACGCGGCAATCCCTCGCTGCTCCGCCAGAGGAGGAATAATGGCTTCAACATCAAAAAAGAAAGGACTATACAAACGCAGTCTACTATCTATTATTCCTCTTGAAAACAAATGGAATCTTGTTTTATATAAATCTGTTCGAAAAAGGTAATGGTAAAACTGAGGACATATCTCTTTTGACGGAGTGTATACACAATATGCGGGACTTACGATACCATCAAACTGCGTTGTTCCGAAACTTCCTTTCCATGCTAACATAATGTTGGAAACGAAATCCCCTTTGTAGCATTTTTTATAACCTACAAGACTTTCTGACCGAGAAACGAACTCATCTCCGTCTACTTTAGACGCACGGGGAGCAACACCATAGTATTCAGAAACAGAAAGTAATTCTTCATCGCCTTTCTCCGACAACTCGGTTCTTTCGGAGTAGATGGTCTTTATTCTTTCCACCTTCCACCCCTCAGGAATCTCACCAATCCACGCAATGCCACTGTCTTTCATCGCTCTCATTGCCCTAATAGTTTAGTCATTAACGCCTTTTCTTCCTGTTCCAATTCCTGCAGGTGTGCAAAGAGGTCTGCGCTCTTGCGGGGGGCGACATACTTGTAGAACTCACGCGTGAAGGGTATCTCGTAGCCTACTTTGCTCTTCTTCTCGTCTATCCACGCGTCCGCTGCGTACGGATAGACATTCTTCTGCATATACGCCTCTATATCTTCTGCCCACGGGATGGTCTCTGTGTCCCGCTTGCTGCTGTCCGCCTGTTTCTGTCCTTTCTTGAGTATCGGCTGCCCCGCCTCGTCGCAGAGCGGCTGCTCCACCACCACTTTCGTGTATTTGAAGTACTCGTTCGCCCGTATCTTGCTCTCTACTACGAGGTCGCCCTCCGAGTAGGTGCCTTCCGCATAGCCGCTATATACTTTGCTGATGAGCGCAATGCACGCCTCCGTGAATTCGTTGCGTTTGTTGCCGATGGGCTTGCGGCGCTTGGTGCAACATTTGCTTGCGTCTATCAGTTGCACGGTGCCTCTGCGTGCGGCGGCCTTGTCTTTCGTTACCACCCATATATAGGTGGCGATGCCCGTGTTGTAGAACATATCGTTCGGTATCTGTATGATAGCCTCCAACCAGTCGTGTTCCAGCAGGTAGCCGCGTATGTTGCTCTCGCCGCTGCCCGCATCGCCTTTGAAGAGCGGCGACCCGTTCTGTATGATGGCCATGCGCCCCGTCTCTTTCAGTTTGGCGACGCCGTTCAGCAGGAACAGTTGTTGGCTGTCCCCTATGGCGGGCAGCCCCACGGGGAACCGCCCCGCCTCGCCTAATTTCGCTTCGGCTTCTACGGCGCTCTTCTCGTTCTTCCATTCTATGCCGAAGGGTGGGTTCGAGATGATGTAGTCGAATTGGAAGCCCTCGAATTGGTCGTTCGAGAGGGTGTTGCCGTGCCGCATGTTGTCGGCGTCGCCGCCTTTGATGAGCAGGTTGGCTTTGGCGATGGCAAAAGTCTGCTCGTTCAGTTCCTGCCCGAATTCGATGATGTCTGCTTTGGGGTCTATCTCTTTCAGTTTCTCCGTCATGCAGTCCAGCATTTGGCTCGTGCCCATCGCCATGTCATAGATAGTGGCGACGGTCTCCCCCTGCTCATATTCTTTGCGTTTGGGGGCTATCAGCACTTCGGTCATCAGGTAGATGATATCGCGGGCGGTGAAGTGCGCTCCCGCCTGCTCGTCATAACTCTCCGAGAACTTGCGGACAAGTTCCTCGAATATGTACCCCATATCCACGGCAGAAATCGCATCGGCGCCCATGTATGCTTTTTGGGTGCAGAACTCGGCGATGATGTTGTAGAGGATGCGGTTGTTGTTCAGTTTGGTTATCTCTTTGTCGAAGTCGAACTTCTCGATGATGTCTATCACATTGGGCGAGAAGTGTTGCAGGTAGTTGCGGAAGTTGTCGGCTATGTTGTCGGGGTCGGAGAGCAGGCTCTCGAGCGTGAATTTGCTCGTGTTGTAGAAGTCGTAGCCCGACGCCGCCTTTAGGAAGCCGTCCTGTACTACTACGCCTCGTCGGTTCAGTTCTTCGGCTCGGGCGACTACGGCAGCCTTCGTCGGGGCGAGGGTATCGCTGAATCGTTTGATGACGCACATAGGCAGCACCACGTTGCCGTATTCGTGGGGTTTGTAGGTGCCGACTAATTTGTCGGCAATCGCCCAAATAAGGTTGGCTTTTTCCTGTATATTGACCGCCGTTCGTTTATTCAATTCCGCTACTGACATAATCTATCTGTTTTTTTTGTGTGTAAGTTGCTAAATATGTTTTGCGTGTCCTGTTGTATGAGGAATAGTTGTATAGGGATAGTGTATAAGCATTGTATTAGGAACAGTGTATAAGCCCTGAGTGTAAGGTTAGAATCCAATGGGTGTGCAAAGATAGTAAAAAAAATCGTACTATCCAAGTCCCGCACGATATTTTGCATGTCCCCTGTTAATTGTCCCCTGTTAATTGTCCCCTGTTAATTGTTACCTGTTACTTGTTACCTGTTACTTGTCCCTAACCTGGGGGCGTGGGTGTCCCCACCCGCGTGAGCCGCCAGGCTCATCTTCCCCAACGAAGCATGTTAATTGTTAATTGTTAATTGTGAAGTAGCGGTCTATCCCCATACCACCACGGTTGATACACGGTTGATACACGGTTGATACACGGTCGATACACGGTAGATACACGGTAGATACACGGTTTTTTGTAAGACTTTTGTATACCTCTTGTATACCTCATGAATTATTTGTACCTTTGCGCTCGAATACAAATATCCCCCTGTTATGGCACGCTCCGAACTCTCTCTTCCGTTCTCTTCTTTTTCCGGAAAACTCTCCGAAAACGAGAAAATCATTCTCCGCACCCGCAATGGTCGCACGCATGCGTATGTCCTGCAACATCCTTACAAAGGTCCCGTAGCCCCTGCTCGCCAACGCACATTGGATGCTTTCGCCTCTGCGGTGCTACAAGCCAAGTCTATTCTGTCGGATGCAGCGCAGTGTGCGGAGTGGGCGCAGCGTTTTGCCGCCTATCAGAAGCGTGTGAAGCGCCATCCCATGTCCTATCCCAAGCCTTGTCAGACCCTTCGCGGCTTTATCATCTCCACGCTCGTTAAGGACACCCCCTCCTCCCCCGCCTAACCAAATCAAACAGGTGGTCTCCTATGCCGCAAATGGCAAGAAAAATGGAGAAAATAGGCACAAATATAAAAACGAAATACTGTCTTCACATTTTATTGCAACAATAGTACTTGTTAACTATTAATCGCTCCCCCCCTCTCTCTATATATATATATTAACTATTAATTATTAATTGTTAATCATATATACATCCCGTGTGTTTATCCTATGTGCTGAATATCCTCCTTTCTATTTTTCCCTCTTGCTAACAGAAAAACAGAGGCTGCCTAAAATCATTAGACAGCCTCTTGAGTTTGTTTAATTCGCT
>CAVEFV010000097.1:0-7386 GCA_963615025.1 Firmicutes bacterium CAG:95
GCTCAGACAGTACCTCCGCTTTTCGCAGTACTCGCTCGATTTTTGACGCACCGACACAAGGCCGAAGGTAATTGATAAGTTGAGAGTTTGAAGTTGAGAGATGGTTAGTGGGGATTATGGAGGTTTAACGGGAACATGTTGTTTATCTTGCGAAGGAGAGTTGAGAGCCATAGCACGCTATGGCTCTACAGCGAGCAATTAACAAGTAAGAATTAATAATTAACAATGAATAATTAATGTATGAAGAGAGGTGTTTGGGTGGTGGTTTGTAGGTGATTTCTATAGTCTTCCTATATTCGTCCTATATTCATCCTATATTCGTCCTATATTAAACCTTCGAAATACATAGGAATCATGAGGCTTGGCGGAGGGTAGTTTGGAGGTTGGCAATAGGGAAATGTTATAGAGTTATTTTAGCGTTTTTTGCTTCATTTACCTTATTGAGTAGGGTTATTAAAAGAAAGGACCAACTCCTTTGCTACAAGAAGTTGGTTCTTTCCCTTATCTATTCTATCCATCTTTATGGCAGCACCTTCAAGGCTTTGCCCACCTTGATAAATGCTTCCACGCCTTTATCGAGTTGCTCGTGAGTATGTGCCGCCGATAACTGAACGCGTATGCGTGCTTGTCCTTGCGGCACCACAGGGTAGTAGAACCCTGTTACATAGATACCCTCGTCCTGCAAGGCTGCAGCGAACTCCTGACTCAGTCGGGCATCGTAAAGCATTACGGCACAGATAGCAGACTGAGTGGGTTTGATGTCAAAGCCTGCACTTTTCATCTTGCTGACAAAATAGTCGGTATTGGCATGGAGACGCTCTTGCAGTTCGTTGTTACGGGTCAGCAACTCGAAAGTTTTGAGTCCTGCAGCCGCAATCATCGGTGGAATACTATTGGAGAACAGGTATGGGCGGCTGCGCTGACGGAGCAAGTCGATAATCTCCTTCTTGCCAGTAGTGAATCCGCCAACAGACCCGCCAAAGGCTTTGCCCAAGGTGCCTGTGATTATCTCTATCTTCCCACGCAGGTTGAACTGCTCGGTGACGCCGTGCCCCGTCTTGCCGACAACCCCTGCCGAATGACTCTCATCGACCATCACGAGGGCATTGTACTTCTTTGCTAACTCGTAGATTTGGTCGAGCGGACAGACATTGCCATCCATTGAGAATACACCGTCGGTAGCAATAATTCGGAAGCGTTGTGCCTGCGCCTTTCGTAGTTGCTCCTCCAAATCGGTCATATCGCCATTGGCATAGCGATAGCGTACCGCCTTGCAGAGGCGCACACCATCGATGATAGAAGCATGGTTCAAGGCATCGGATATGATTGCATCCTGATCGGTCAGGAGAGGTTCGAAGAGTCCTCCGTTAGCGTCGAAACAAGCAGCATAGAGGATAGCATCCTCCGTACCGAAAAAGTCGGCAATTGCTCTTTCAAGTGCCTTGTGAGTGTCTTGCGTGCCGCAGATAAAGCGCACGGAAGCCATGCCGTAGCCCCGTTCATCCATCTTGGTTTTAGCGGCCTTGATAAGTTCTTCGTTATCCGCCAGTCCGAGATAGTTGTTCGCACAGAAATTGATGACATCCACCTTTTTTCCTCCTTGTTCGACCTGAATACCAGATGATTGTGAAGAAACGATAATGCGTTCGTCCTTGTAGAGTCCGGCATCTTTTATCTCCTGCAAGGTGTGTTGCAGGTGTTGTTGGAAATCAGCATACATGGTACTGACGCTTTAGGGATTATACAATTCCTTGTTCGAGCATGGCTTGTGCGACCTTCATGAAGCCTGCGATATTGGCTCCTTTGACATAGTCGACACGGCCGTCGGGCTGAGTACCGAACTGAACACACTGTTCGTGGATGGACTGCATGATGTGGTGCAGACGCTCGTCGACCTCTTGAGCGGTCCATGAGAGATGTTCGGCGTTCTGGGTCATTTCCAAGCCGGAAGTAGCGACGCCACCTGCATTCACCGCCTTACCCGGTGCGAAGAGGACATCGTTGTGCTGGAAGAAATGAATGGCACCCGGTTGACAGCCCATGTTGGAAACCTCGCAGCAGCACCATGTACCGTTCGCTTTGAGTTCCTTGGCGTCGTCTTCGCTCAACTCATTCTGGAAGGCACAAGGAAGAGCGATGTCGCACTTCACAGACCAAGCCTTTTTACCCGCCGTGAACTTCACTTTGTCGGGGAACTGATCGGCCATGTCTTGCACTTTGTTGCGGTTACTGGAGCGCATCACGAGCATATAGTCGATCATCTCATCGGTGATACCATCGGGGATAGCGCAGACACCATCGGGACCTGATATAGCAACGACCTTAGCACCTAACTGCTTAGCCTTAGTAGCAGCACCCCAAGCCACATTGCCGAAACCTGAAAGGGCAATGGTTTTACCTTCTATGGTTTTGCCTGCCTTGTGCAGAAGGTGCTGAGTGAAATAGAGTGCGCCAAAGCCAGTAGCCTCAGGGCGCAACAGACTGCCACCCCAAGTCATTCCCTTGCCAGTGAGAACGCCAGTGTGATACTCTCGGGCGAGTTTCTGATACATACCATTAAGGTAGCCTATTTCCCGTCCTCCGACGCCGACATCACCTGCCGGTATATCTTGATCGGGACCGATACAATGCCACAACTCTAACATAAAGGCCTGGCAAAAACGCATGATTTCAGCATCTGACTTACCCACAGGATCGAAGTCTGAACCACCTTTGGCACCGCCCATAGGAAGAGTCGTAAGTGCATTCTTGAAGGTCTGTTCGAAGCCTAAGAACTTAAGCATACTCGGAGTAACTGCCTTGTGGAAACGAAGCCCACCCTTGTAGGGGCCTATGGCAGAATTGAACTGAACACGATAGCCAAGATTGGTCTGCACTTCGCCATTGTCATCAATCCAGGTTACACGGAAAGTGAAGATACGATCTGGCTCCACCATTCGCTCTACGATCTTGGCTTTTTCGAACTCGGGATGTTGATTGTACACTCCTTCTATTGACTCAAGAACTTCTTGAACGGCCTGCAGATATTCTGCCTCTCCGGGATGCTTCGCAGCCAGTTGCTGCATAATCTTTTCTACTTTCATAATAATTAGTTTTAAGGAAGTTGTTGTTTATATTTGTTTGAACAAATACTATCGCAAACGGTCAGCCGCACGGACTAAAGCCTCATCGCGTAAGATGGAGCGTATAGCCATGAAACTGAGTACTATGCTCACCAAAAATAGCGAGGTCCATACCGTCGGGTGCCATGTAACTGCAAACTTCGAACAAGCCTGCCATGTGTACACAGCCAATGCCGCATAGTAACCGATCATCAACAAGATGTTGATCGTACACAGACGGGCTTGCAACACACGGTGGTGATATAGGAATAAGACCACCAACGCTAAAAGAGGTATTGTTATCTCCAACACCGCAAGAGGCCACACCGACAGTACTACCACCGAGGGTGCTTGCGAGATGTCCCACATTCCCGCAAAGCGAAACTCATAGATGTTTTGCACTTCGGCGGTCAATTCAGGGAAGAAGCGCATCGAAGGCATACAGCAAAGTAGCACCCCGCACACGCTTACCAACAAAAGCCATAGAGATTGTATTCGTTGTATCATCGCACAAGAAATAATAATTAGTCCTGCTCTTTTTCGAGTCCCCTACTCTTTCCCGCCTTGCTTCTTCCACTGCGCATCACGCACATTATAGATTCGCTCTATAATATCCACCACCTTCAGCCCCTCCAACAAGTTTGTAGTAATGGTCGTCGTGTGTTGTAGCGTCTCCACCACATTCTGGATAACATAATGATGATTCTGCGCCGAACCCTTGTACGCTCCGTAATCATTGGCAGGATTGCACGGTGGCAATACAGGCATCTCATAGTCTTTTATGTGGCAATAAACTACTTCGTTCATATATTGTCCCGACACCTTTATCGTTCCCTTCTCGCCTATAATCGTCATCGACGACTCAAGATTCGTATCATACACCGCCGTCGAGTAGTTCAGACTCCCCATACCTCCATTCACAAAATCGAAGCAAACCACACCGGAGTCCTCAAAGTCTGTGGTATGCTGGTGATTAAAGTCCGCAAAGTTACCCCTTATATTGCATATATCTCCAAATAACCAATACATTATATCTATGAAATGAGAGAACTGCGTAAAGAGTGTACCCCCATCCAATTCCTGCGTGCCATGCCAGTTACCCGACTTATAGTACCGCTCGTCTCGGTTCCAAAAGCAGTCCAATTTGACCATATATATCTTTCCCAACAATCGCCGTCTCATGATGTCTTTGAGCCAAACCGAAGGAGGAGAGTATCGGTTCTGCATCACACACCACACATAACGCGACATCTGTAGCGATTTGAACAGCACCGCTTCCGCAGAGGCTTTCGTCAGCGCTACTGGCTTTTCTATCACGATATGCTTTCCCGCCTCCAACGCTTTGATCGCATAAGGAGCGTGAAAACTGTTAGGAGTGCATATATTCACCACATCCATCTCTATTCCTGAGCCAAGCAGTTCTTCTATCGACCGGAAATAAGGCACCTCTATTGCCTCACAACCCGTCTCCGCTTGGGGCAAAATATCGCATACTGCCACCAATTGAGCGTCCTTGTTACGACGAATCATCTCTGCATGACGCTTCCCGATATGACCTTGACCTATAACCGCAAATCGAACCATTATTATATCTTTTGATTACACTAATTCCACTTTACCGTCACGCAAACAATACACTTCCCCCGTCGCAGGACATACGGCACGACCTGCTTCATCAAAGCATAACTTCTCACCGTAGCGACTTACCCATCCTATTCGCCTTGCGGGATTTCCTGCCATCAAAGCGTATGCCGCCACATCACGAGTCACCACCGAACCCGCACCTATCAGCGCATACTCACCTATCTCATGACCACAAACAATAGTCGCATTCGCACCCACCGACGCACCCCTGCGCAACACCGTCCTACGGTACTCGCTCTTACGGGATACAGCACTTCGGGGGTTGATCACATTGGTGAACACCATGCTCGGACCCAAGAACACATCATCTTCGCAACACACACCTGTATAAACCGACACATTGTTCTGTATCTTCACATTCCTGCCGATTACAACCTCAGGAGAAATTACTACATTCTGCCCTATGTTGCAATCCTCTCCAATGACGCAGTCCCTCATAATATGACTGAAATGCCATATCTTCGTCCCCTTGCCTATCCTGCAACCCGCATCCACATACGAAGACTCGTGTACAAAATATTCACCCTCCATCAGAAGAACAATTTTAGTATATCATTGAAATTCGCATACAGCACCAATAGCAACAAAAACCAGAAACCTATGGTATTCACTATCTCCAAAAATCGGTCACTCGGCTTCTTGCCTGTAATCATCTCCCACAACAAAAACAAGGTATGTCCGCCGTCCAACCCCGGTATTGGGATGATGTTCATAAATGCCAGAATAATCGAAAGGAACGCCGTAAGCATCCAAAACGAATGCCAGTCCCACATAGGAGGAAACAAACTGCCGATAGCACCAAATCCGCCAAGAGATTTACTGCCCTCCTTAGTGAACACCAATTTCATTTGCTTCACATAACTTACCAACACGTCCCAACCGTAAACGGCACCCGCAGGGATTGAAGCCCAAAATCCGTACTCTTCCTTCTCCGTCTTGATATAACGGTCATAAGGATTAACTGTAAATACCCCTAACTTTGCCTCATCCCCTAAATAAGCACTCGCATGCATCACCTCACCGGCTCGGACAAAAGTAATCTGAACACTGTCACAAGCATAATCCCGCAAGGCTGCCGTCACATCCTGATAAGCCCACACACTGTCTCCACCTACGGCAATAATACTATCCCCCGCCATCAGCAAAGCCTTCGCAGCAGCACTGTTCTCCACTATACCGTCTATCACAAACGGGAAACGATACGATACCAGCGAACTCCCTCCCGATGCCAACACTATCTGGTCGAAACGGTCAGGCATTGTCAGCAGGATTGTATCCTCATTGCGCAATACAGTCACTTCGCGTACACCGTCCACCACCAACCATTCCACCACATCGGCTGTTGTCTTTGGCGTTCTTTCGCCTATGCGGACAATCTTATCCCCCTGTCGGAAACCCTGCTCTACCATTACGGGAGCATACTGTAGCCCGTAAGTGGCATTCTCAATCGGAACATACTCCTTGCCCCAATGGAACAGCACTGCACTGTATATCAGCAACGCAGCAAGGAAATTCACCAACACACCCCCGATAATTATAGGCAGCCTCTGCCAAGTTGGCTTCGAGCGATACTCCCAAGGCTGCGGTTCACTCGGCAAGTCATCCGGTCCCTTCGTCTCATCTACCATGCCCGCTATGGCACAATAACCTCCCAATGGCACCCAGCCTATACCCCACTCTGTACTGCTTGGGTAACGGCGCCAATCATCCTCCGGCAACGCATCCAACTCCGATTGAGTCATCGGACGGTACAATGGATGCCCCTTCTTGTCGAGCATCGGATTACCATACTCGTCCGTTCGTTCCACCACCGACGGTGCTACATTCGGCGCAAAAAAACGAATACGCCAACGACCGTTTATCTTCTTCAAACGAACCAACGAAAATCGAGGATTGAAAAATATATAGAACTTCTCAACTCGTACCCCGAATAGCCGAGCGAAAGTAAAATGACCCAACTCGTGTATAATCACCAAGAACGATAGGGAGACTATCAGTTGAAGGGCGCGTATCCAAAATGTGCTCATTATCTGTGTTTCTTCAATCTATCGGACAAGCCTCATAACACCGAAAACACTCACCCGTCCCGCATAGCCTGTCCTGTAGGGTTTAACAGGTGCAAAGATATAATATTTTTCCATTGCAAACAATATCCCAAAACTTTATTCTGCAATTCTTCTCCCTAACCCCATATTCCACCTCTCCATCCCCGTTCCTCCCCCATCCGGTCCATCTCCCTTTACCTTCCCTTTACCCTCCATCTCACACCCCATCCATCTATAAACCATTTTGTTAAAACAAATAAATAAACTTAATACCATGCTGCCTGCACATTCTATCCGCAATCGAACGGACAACCCCTCACCAAGCCCGATAAATAGCGTCAATTCCAAAGGATGAATATAGGACGAATATAGGATGAATATAGGATGAATATAGGACGAACCTATAAATCACATGGAAAATTGCTCTCTATACATATTAATTGTTAATTGTTAATTGTTAATTTATGTATACTGTAGAGCCATAGCGTGCTATGCCTCTCTTCACACCGTCGCTGTTTGCTCGTCGAACGTAACATCGTTCATGCCCGCTGTAGAGCCATAGCGTGCTATGGCTCTCGACTCAACTTCGCAGGAAA
>CAVEFV010000098.1:0-7322 GCA_963615025.1 Firmicutes bacterium CAG:95
ATAAGCGATGGATGAAACATAGGTGAGAGTATGAGAGCCATAGCACGCTATGGCTATACAGCGAGTATAAGCGATGTTACATTCAACGGGCAAGGGAGCAATTAACAATTAACAGTTAACAATTAACATGCAGAGATGGGAGGCTCATCCTATATTCGTCCTATATTCATCTTATATTCATCTTATATTCATCTTATATTCGTCCTATATTCATCCTTTGGAATTAGTAGGATTGATGGGGCTTGGCGGAGGGGAGTTTTAAGGGAGGAGGGAGAGAGTGTGTTCGATTTGGTGTTGTATGTCGGAGGAGTTTGGTACGAGCGGGAGACGGAGAACATTGTGTATCTTATGCTGTTTGGAAAGTACTGTCTTTATTCCACTTGGGTTTCCTTCGGCAAAGAGCAAGTGAATCATCGGGTCGTACTGTTCTTGGAGGTATCGGGCTTGCCCGTGTGTGTTATGTACTATCTCGCGGAATGCTTTTGGGAAGGCATTGGAGGCTACAGAAATGAGTCCGTCTGCCCCAGCTTGCATGAGCGGCCATGCAAGGGCATCGTCGCCTGACAGGACGGAAAAGCGTCGGTCAGCCAACTGAATGAGGTGGCTTATTTGTTCGATATTGCCAGAAGCCTCTTTTATGCCTGCTATCTTGTCGGGATGTTGCGAGTAGATTCGTATTACAGTTTCGGGAAGGAGATTGACACCTGTCCGTCCAGGTACATTATAAAGGAGTATGGGTAGCGGACTGACGGAGGCAAGGGCATGGAAGTGTTGGAAAAGCCCCTCCTGAGAAGGCTTGTTGTAGTACGGACAGACGCTGAGTATGGCGCAGAAGCCTTGCAGGTCGGTGGAGTGAAGGTCGTGCAAGAGTTGTTGCGTATTGTTGCCTCCGAATCCCAAGACGAGTGGCAGCCGGTCGGCAACATAGTCGCGTATAAAGCGAATGATGTTGCGTCGTTCGTCGGGTGTGAGAGTGGCGGTCTCGGCTGTTGTGCCTAATACCACCAGAAAGTCGGTTCCTCCTTTGATTTGCGAATCAAGTAGGTTGGCGAGTGCATCGTAGTCGATTGTTCCATCGGGAAGGAAAGGGGTGATTAAGGCAGTTCCCAAGCCGTTGTAAGGTTTTGCGTTCATACCTGCGGGGTTATATGTTGTAGATAATGAAGTATTTGCTCGAGAAGATATTGGGTGTCGGATGTATTTTCTTCGGGCAGTTGTATCATAAAGTCGAGGAGTTGGTTTGTCTCTTGGAAGGTGATGTTATGCGTTTCGCCTGTCTTGAAATCGGCGTTGGACAAGAGTACCATCCACTGTGTGCAGAGTGTGGGTTGGGAGAATAGGCTAATCAGCAGGTCGTAATGACAGGAGAGGATGGAGAGGAGGTCGGCTTTGGGTTTGCTCAGGCAGGAAAAGTCTTTTTTTGTGACACGGATATAGTCGGTAGGTGGCAGTTGGTTCTTCTTGCTGTGGGGCGTGAAAGCGATGGCGGTTATTTCTCTGCCTTCGCTCCGCAGTCGGGAGACGGCGGGTTGGAGGGCTGTCCAATCGTTCTCGTTGAACAGCAGCAAGATACGACGGCACTGCATGAAGCAAGGGAAGGCGTTGGGTATCCTTTTCCGATTGCGTAGTGCGTGCTTGTAAAGTAGTTGGTTGATGAACATGGCTCAGATGTTAGGAGATTGCAAGAGTTGCAGGAATTCGTCTTCAGAATAGAGGGGAATGTTCAGTTCCTGTGCTTTTTGTCGTTTCTGGGGACCCATATTGTCCCCTGCGAGAATAAAGGAGGTATTTCGGGAGACAGAGCCTATATTTTTGCCGCCGTTATCTTCGATCATTTGCTTGAGTTGGTCGCGGGAATAGCGGTTGAAGGTACCGGAAATGACGATGTTCTTGCCCTGCAAGATGGTAGATTGCGGCGTGGATTGCCTGTCGTTGCTTTCGAGTTGGATACCTGCTTCACGAAGTTGTTGAACGAGCAGGATATTGGCAGGTTTGTGCATCCATTGTTGTATGCTGTCGGCTATTTGGTTGCCTACATCCTCAACCTGCATGAGTTGTTCTTTGGAGGCCTGTTGCAGGAGGTCGAAAGAAGGGAAGGTACGAGAGAGTTTCTTGGCGGTTGTTTCGCCGACATACCGTATTCCCAATGCGAATAGTACTCGGTTCCATGCTACTTGCTTGGAGGCTTCGACGCCTTTTAGGATATTTTGCGCCGCCTTTTGTTGGAAGCCCTCGAGTGCAATGAGTTTGTTTTCAGTGAGGTGGTACAGGTCAACGACATTGCGCAGAAGTCCGATACTGTAGAGTTGGTCGATAGTTTCTTTTCCGATGCCATCGATATTCATTGCTTTACGAGAGACGAAATGTTCTATTTTGCCTTTTATTTGTGGGGGACAGCCGTCTTCATTAGGGCAGTACCATGCGGCCTCTGCTTCATCCCGCACGAGGGTTGCTCCGCACTCCGGACATTGTCGGATGAAGGTTATGGGTTGTGCGTTTTGCAGTCGCTTGTTGTGTACTACGGCGGTTATTTTGGGTATGATTTCCCCACCCTTTTCGACCCAAACGGTATCGCCTGTGTGTAGTCCGAGTGCCTGCATAAAATCGTCGTTGTGTAGTGTTGCCCTGCGTACTATAGTGCCAGAGAGTTGTACTGGTTCCATATTGGCAACGGGGGTGACAATACCTGTCCTGCCAACTTGGAAGGAGACGGATAGTAGTTTGCTTTGTTGTCTTTCGGGCTGGAACTTATATGCGATAGCCCATCGAGGGCACTTGGCCGTAAATCCGAGTTGTTGCTGTTGGGAAAGGTTGTTGACTTTCAGGACGACGCCATCTGTTGCTACGGGAAGTGATTTTCGTGCAGTATCCCAGTGGTTGATGAAAGCATAGACTTCGTTAAGACTGTTGCAGCAGGCTATGGCGTCGGAGATTTGGAAGCCCCACTTGCGTGCTTGCTGCAAGTTTCCGTAGTGCGTGCCAGTGGGTAATTCAGAGCCTAAGAGATAGTAGAGATAGGCATCTAATCCGCGTCGTTTGACTTCGCCTGGATCTTGCAGTTTGAGAGTTCCTGATGCCGCATTTCGAGGGTTGGCGAATAGTGGTTCTTCCTGTTCTTCACGCTCTTTGTTCAGTCGTTCGAAGGAAGCCCATGGCAGCAAGACTTCTCCCCGTATTTCGAATTCTTCGGGTATGTCGGTACGATTGATGCGTTGGGGTATGGATGAGATTGTTTGTATGTTCTGCAAGACATCGTCGCCTTTTAGTCCGTCTCCGCGTGTGAGTGCGTGGATGAGTGTTCCTTGTTTGTACCAGAGAGCGATGCTGAGTCCATCGTATTTGAGTTCGGCTACTATTTGGGGTGCTTGACCCAAGTCTTTGACAACACGGTCGTACCATTGTTTGACCTCTTCGGGTGAGTAGGTGTTTTGCAGTGAGAGCATAGGATAACGGTGTTCGATTTGTTGGAATCCGCTTCCTTTTTTGAGGTCGGAACCTACATGCTTGGTGGGAGAATCGGGGTCGTTGAGTTCGGGGTACTTGGCTTCGAGGTCTTGCAGTCGCCGCATCTTTATGTCGAATTCCTTGTCGGATAGGACAGGTTGGTTGAGTACATAGTAGCGATAGTTTTGCTCTGTGAGTTCTTGTCGCAACTGCATCAACTCGTCTTTCTCGGCAGTATTGTTGTCGAGAGCAGGTTGGTTGTTTTCAAATAGGTCGAGCTGCATATATTCTTTAGTGAATGAATAGTTTCACTTGCTTGACTTGATTTTCCACGAATACATTGATTATGTAGAACCCTTGGTAGTTCTCCATATTGAGTGTGTAGTCAGGTTGCGTGATGTTGCCTTGAGAGAGCAATAATCCCATGCCGTTGTATAGTCGGTAGTAGCCTCCGAGCGCATTGCTGATGTGCAGTTGGTTGGAGAGGAGTTTGACGGTGCATAGTTCGAAACTGTTGTCAGAATCGGTGGTGTAGTTTTGTCCGAGTGCCAATCCTACGAGGATGGGGTCATGATCGCTGGATCTGAACATAGTGTTGTCAGATGATTTATCGTAGGTAAATTCGTCGTTCTCATCTGAATTGATGTGATAGGCCTGCATTCCAGTTACTTGTGAGAGCATGGTTGTATTGACGAGGGCATGATCAAGATAGCCTGCTTGTTGGCGGAAGACATAACTATATGAGGAGTCGGCATGGAAGTAGCGATGCAGGTCAATCATTCCTCCATCGGTCAAGGTTCGAATAGGGTCTTCTTTGGCATAGGCGTTGAGGTCTCCCATGATGAGTATGTCTTGGTCTTTGTAGTAATTCTTTTTGTCGTTATATGAAGCGAGGACTGATTGTGCTTCTCTCACCCGAGCGGCGTTGTAGGTTCCTTGTCCGTCGCCTTGATCTGCGTCCTCGCCCGGTCCTGAGCCTGACTTGGCTTTGAAGTGGTTAATAGAGAAGATGAACCTTTCTCCGTTGGCATTTTCTGTGAAAGCGATGAGTTTTTTGCGGTTTTGTACTCCGATGTTATTGTCATAGAGATTTCCGTAGGGTGTAACCTTGTCGGTACGATAGACATAGCCCGATTTGGTGAGGGTGCCTGATGCGCCTGTGCCGTCATCGATGTAGGAGTAGTTATGTCCGGTTGTAGCAGAAAGGGAGGTTGCTAATTTTGCCAAGGCTGTTTGTCCCTGTTCGATTTCTACAAAGCCGTATATATCTGCGTTGATGTGAGTGAGAGCGTCCATTATTTTCGTGTGTTGGCGTTGTGACTCCTCTGTAGTTGACGGGCCGTAGCCTTGTCCGATGTTCTCTACCAGATAGTACTCGAGATTGAAAGCGCATACGAGCAGTGTGTGTGTGCCTCGTATATCGACGGAAGGAAATCCGTTGTTGAGTTCTGTGCGGGTATTTCCTACAAAGGTTGCATCATCAACGAGTGTCCAACTTGTGGCGGAATTGATATGAACAGAGAAGTCTGTCAGTTTCTCGCCCATACGATGATAGTCGTACAGTCCTGTGAGCGTGATTTCCGCATTATTGTTAGCAGTGACGATGTTGGTATATTCGATTGTAGAAGGTATTGCCTGATTAGTAGGGGAAAAGATGCGTCGTGGTGCGATAGTGTATTTGCCGCTGTGATAATAGTAGTTGTTGCAAATATAGAAGGGGACATCAAACTTGACCGTTTGTCCGACATAGTCCTCCATAGTGCGGTATGTCCATGTATCGGGGTCGTCAATATGCAGGATGGTTTGTGCTACGGTGTTCCAAGATAGGAGGCACAGTGCAAGAAGTATTGTGAATGGTTTCTTCATTGTCGGACTCTTGATTATATAGTGAGTGTGCAAAGATATAACATTTAATATGAAATGGCAATAATAGGGCGGAGAAATCATTGTCCAAGGTAGAAAAAAGAAGAGATTGTCGTTTGTGGCAATCTCTTCGTGCGTTCGTTTGATGTTGTTCAAACGAAGATCGGAGCAACATCGTTATTTGTGGATAGCGCCGCTTGGGCAAACATCTGCGCATGTGCCACATTCGGAGCATAAATCAGGATTGATTGAGTAAATGTCGCCTTCTGAGATTGCTCCCATCGGACATTCATCGATGCATGTACCACAAGCGATGCAGTCTTCTGAAATTACGTAAGCCATAATGTTTGTTTGTTTAAGTTAGTAGTTATTGTATTTAGTTCAAATATATTCGTTGTTCGCAGAATAATCGTTTGCAAAAGTACGGTAAGTTTTCGAAACTTGCAAATTATTTGTGTACCTTATCGGGATTCCGTTTAGCAAAGTCTGCCCATCCTTTGTATTTGGTGTCAGTGAGCGGGCTTCCGAGTTGGAGGAAGTGACAATAGGCTATGGCGAGTGCATCGGTGGCGTCAAGTTTGTGCGGCATCTCTGTGTCGGGTATGTGTAGAAATCGCTGTAGCATTGCTGCGACTTGCTCTTTAGATGCATGCCCGTTTCCTGTGATTGCCATTTTGATTTTCATTGGAGGATACTCGTTGATGGGTAGATCTTTGGAAAGCGCAGCAGCGATGGCGATACCTTGTCCGTGTGCCAGTTTGAGCATGGTCTGTACATTTTTGTCCACGAATTGTGTCTCGATGGCTATTTCGGAGGGTGTAAACCGGTCGATGATGTCTTGCAGAAAGAAGAAAGTTCGTTGCAAGCGTGCATAGTGGTTGTCGATTTTATGGAGGTCGAGGACATCCATGTGTATGAGTTCCGTTTTGCTTCCGTTGGTTTGCAGTATGGCGTATCCCATAAAGTTGGTACCCGGATCTATGCCCAGTATTCGGTGTTTCGGAACGAGAAGGTCTTGCATAGGGATGTAGTTATTTAGGCATCCTGAAAGAGATGTAGAGTGTGAGGATGCAATAAAGGAAGACCATGACTACCCATCCGTTGTTTTCAAACCACATCAAGCAAGCAGCGATTATCAATACTGTAGCGGTGAGGAAATTTATTCGGTGTAAACGACTAATGCGTATGTCTTGTGTTTTGTTTTGTAGAGCGAAGGTGAAGGTTTGTGCAACGGCAAGTAATGCACCGACCGCGAAAGGATAGAAGCCTATCGGATTGTCGGCGACGGTTAGTATGGCTCCTATTACCAACAGGACGGCGTAAAGTGAGACCCATACCGTATGTAGTTTGGCGTTAGTCATCTTCGTTAATCAGGTATATATCTTCGTTGTTAGCATGCATGAAGTATTGTTCTCTTGCAAACCGTTCTCTGTTTTCGGGACTTTGTTCGAGGTTTTGTATAGCGTCGTTGTAGTAATCGATTCGGTTCTGGTATTTATTGAGTTCGGTTTGCAGTTGCCTTATTTGCCGGTTTCTTTTTGCTCGTTGGATGAGGCTTTGTTCTCCGCAGCAGACAAGCACAAGTGCTGCGATAAGACAGGTTATGAGATATTTGTTGAGCAGATATCGTTTGTTTTTCCGTATGAAGTCTTTCAGATTCATGTTGTCTTTGAGATGTCTGTGCAAAAGTACAAATTCTTTTCCGAAATGGCAACCTTATGAAGAAAAGATAGTGAAAATTGGGGTTTGTTATGGTTTTTGGAGGTTAATCGGACAACGAAAGTAGTTTGGTATTGAGGGTTTGTTCTTCGTTTCTTTTACGGTCTGCGTAGTTTTCGTTAGTAGGGATTATAGAAGTGCGAGGGTAACACATTGTTTGTTCTGCAAAGTGGAGTTGAGAGCCATAGCACGCTATGGCTCTACAGCGAGCATAAGCGTTGGATGAAACGTAGGTGAAGGTATGAGAGCCATAGCACGCTATGGCTCTACAGCGGGCATAAGCGTTGGATGAAACA